>DRMV01000032.1 GCA_011322445.1 Chloroflexota bacterium
CGCTATCGTCAGGGCGAATGTGCACCTGCTGCTGAACTTCCAGCGCCGCGGCCAGTGGTTCGGTAAACACCGCCATTTCATCGGGCACCTCATCGGGCACAGGGTGCAGGTTGGCGATGGGCAGGGTGGTATATTCGGCAAACACACCGTTGCGCCCCCAAATACCCAACACGGTGCGGTTCTCGCAGTGGGTGGGGCGCCCGGCAAGGCACTGGGCACAATGCCCACAAGCCGCATTGATTTCGCCCACCACGCGGCGGCCTTCCCATGCCGGGGCAGCGGGCGCTCGCACCACCTCACCCACAAATTCATGCCCCAGCACACCGGTAAAGGGGTAATAACCCTTCACCATCTCCAGGTCGGTCGCACAGATACCCGCCAGCCGCACCCGCAGCAGCGCCTCTCCTGGCTGCAAGTCGGGCATGGGCAGGTCGGTGCGGTAAGTCAGCGTGCGATCTTCCAACCACAAGCCGCGCATGGGCACCTCCCGGGGCGGAAGCCCCTTAGAGCCGGGTCAACGCCAACGCGCTGCCCAGCGCCAGGAACGCCAGCCCCACAAAAGCCATCAGCGGCGAATTGAGCAGGCTGGCAATGACCGAAAGAAAGATCAACCCGCCCGGCAACATCATCGGTACGCCGAGCACTTTCTGCAAATCATACAAGACCAAGCTAAACCCTGCCAGCGCCAGCGCCTGAAGTGCCGCGCCCAGAAACGGCGAAGGGGGCACAAACGTAAACACCGCACTCATCGCCAACACCGCCGCCACCGCGCCCCACCGCGCCGCCCGCTGGCGGCGGTAAAGGCAAAAAACCCCATACGCCAGCACAGCCTGCGCCACGCCCCAAACCACCACCGTCCCCTGGCCTAAACCACGCCACCCCCACACCGTGATGCTCATCATCAAGACGGCATACACCACCGCCAGCACCAACCCTGCTGCCAGCCCGCCGCGGCAGGCCGCCAAACGAGGGCGCCGCGCAATGCTTGCCTTTCGACGCTTCTTTGCCATCGTGTGACCTCCTTAATGACGCTCCCCCGGTTACGGCCCCTCGCACGCCGTTGGTGGCACACTGGGCTCTCCATAACCGAGGCTACTCTAATTGTACCCGCAACAACGCGTGAGGGGCGGGAGAATCTCCCGCCCCCACACAAGGCTTCCCGTCCTGGCATCGTCAGGTCGCCTATTTCTGAGCCATCTCGTAGAGTTCTTTCTCCAGCCGGTCGATCTCTTCCATGCGGCCCTCGGCTTCCAGTTTCTCCAACCGAGAGAGATACATGTCTTCGGAAGACATCTTCACAATCTCGCTCGGTTTCACACCCACATTGCGGGCACCCCGGCGCACAGCCCAGAAGAACATGTAGAGCCAGAACGCCAGATAGAGAGCATAGATCAACACCTGCAGCACATGGCTGTGCGGGGCCAACAAGGCGGGCACGAAAGTGGTCGGAGCGTAAGGCATGCTCGCCATCAAGCCATCCCAGAAATCGCGGGCCAGCGTGTAGGGCAGGTAGCCGACATAGAAGAACGGCCAGATCAGCAAGCCCGTGATGTAAAGCAGGCCGGTGCGGCCGTAGTTACGGAACTCGCAGCCAATCATGAAGATGGTGCCCAAACCAAGCAGCAGGCCGCCGAAAATATCCATCGGCAGGGTGGTTTGCACCCGGATGCTGCTGGCGCTAATGCCCACCGTGTGGAATTCAGGGCCGACATAAGTGGCCGCAAACGCCTCAGTAGCCCAGTGGTGGCCTTCCATAATGCCGAAGAAGGCAAAAGCGATGAACATCACCAGGCCAGTGAGGAAGATGTGCAAACTCAGCGCCGAGAAAGGCTGGAACGAAACGAACACCGTGCGCAGCGAGTAGGGGATGCGCCAGCGGCGAGCCGACTGCACTTCACCCTTCTCCACTTCTCGCCCCAGTTCGGGGTTGATCAGGCCGCATTCGGTGCCGAAGCCGGTCTTGGCAACCGAAGTGCCCAGCAGCATCCCGACCACCAACAGCATGAAAATGTTGCCCAAATTCTTGCCGATGAGCATGCTGCCATAAATTTTGGTCTTCTCAATGCTGTCGGCCCATCCCATCTTCAGCGCGTAGCCGTTGCCAGCAAAGGCGTTGTAGATCACAACGACGACGATCACGCCCAAAATCACATACAAGGCATAGCGCAAGCCCTTGGAGTCTTTGACATCATCCGAGGCCGTCAGGCCATCGGCCCAGCCACGCTTTGCCGCCTCGAGGGTAAACCAAAGGGTTTCCTGACTCTTGAAATACTGCGAAAGGTTGAGGTTACGCAGCACCACAAACCCTACCAGGGCGCCGATGGTCGCCGAGGTCATCACGACCCAGCTTTTGAGGTTCATCGCCGCAAAGCCGCCCAAGAGGTGGTGCAGCGTGCAGCCGCCGGCTACACGGGTGCCCCATGCGAAGAGAAAAGCACCCAAAGCGACGAAGAAGAGCCCCTTCTTGGGATACTTCGCCCACGAGCGGAACTCGCCCTCCAGCCAGGCAAACGCCAGCGCCGCAACCATCGCGCCGATGATGACCCACTGAATGGAAGGCTGATAATCGGGCCTGGTGGCAATCAGGCTGCCACCGAAGAGGGTGCTTTCCACCCCTGCCAACATGCGGGCCATACCACTGGTGACCCCCACAAACTTGTGCTTGGGATGCCCCAAAGGCAAAAAGAGAAAGTTGATGATTTCAGCACTGGCCGTCAGCACACCTGCCGTCCACCACGGCCATTGGCGCTTCAGCCATCCCACGCCTTCATAACCGTTCTTGAACTTCGCCATCTTCCGAACCTCCTCCTTGAATCTTGGGCAAAAATGAGGCAAAATAAGACTTACCGATGCCAGGCTCTCATTTTGCTCTCACATTATAGAAGGGAAGCCCCCAAAAGCGTCGTCCCCAACTGCTTACAGATGCTATAATTGAAACTTATACCCTGCCCCTTGTGAGGCCCCCATGTCCCTCCTAACACCTTCCTGGCTGCGCGTCTTTCTGGCCGTCGCCGAGCACGGCAGTTTCAACAAAGCCGCCGAAGCCCTGTTGTTGACCCAGCCTGCCGTCAGCCAAAAAGTGCGCCAGTTGGAAGCCCTGCTGGGGGTAAAACTGTTCGAGCGCACGCCCCACGGCGCCCGGCTGACCAGTGAGGGGCACACCCTCCAGCGATACGCCCACGCGGTGCATTGGCTGCTGCTGGCCGCGGAAGACGCGCTGGCCGCGGGGCTGCACGACGCGCCGCTTACCCGCCACCTTCACCTCGGCAACACTCCTTCCCTCTCAGCCCACTGCTTCCCCGCGTGGCTCAAAACCTTCGTCGCCCAGCACCCCCACATCATGGTGCACCTGCACACAGCCACTACTTCTGAAATCGTGGCCGCGGTTGCCCGCCACACCCTCCACCTCGGCCTCATCGAGGGGGAACTTCCCGACGAAAAAGCGGTTGCCTACACCGTGTTGCAAGAGAGCCCCTTCGTGCTCATCACTCCACCCTCCGAGCCATGGATCGCCCATCAAACCCTACCCCTCAGCAGCCTGCACCAACAGCCTTTCATCGCGCGTCCCCCGCAGGCGCAAACGCGCCGCTGGATGGAAAACCTCTTCGCTCAACACCACACCCACCCCCGCATCATCGCCGAACTCGACCAACCCGACGCCATCAAAAAAGCAGTTTCCCACGGCATCGGCGTCTCGCTGCTGCCGGAGTGCATGCTCACCCCCGAAGACGCCCACCGCCTGCACATCATCACCCTCACTGACGCCCCGCTCAAACGCTACCTCAAAGCCATCTGGCCACAGGATATGCCCCTGCACCCTGCTGCGCTGGCTTTTCTGGAAACCCTGACATCCGAATTCCCTCACCTGCGCGAAGTCATCCAGCAGGCTCGCCACCCCGACTTCAAAGCCCTCTATCACCTGCTGGAACAAGGCAAAGCCTAAATGCAACTGACCGTCTCCCCCGCCAGCCGCCCCTTGCGCGGCGAACTGACCCTGCCGGGCGACAAATCGCTTTCCCATCGTGCGGCGCTCTTTGCCGCCCTGGCTCACGGCGAAAGCCGCATTGCCAACTTCCTGAACGCCGGTGTGACCCACCCCCTGCTGGAAGCCCTGCAAACACTCGGCATCCCGTGGAAGATGGAAGCCACGGCCCTGCGGGTGCGCGGCCGCGGCCTGGAAGGCATCCCACGCGCTGCCAGGGCGCCCAGGCTGCACTGCGGCCATTCGGCCACCACCATGCGCCTGCTGGCAGGCTTTCTGGCCGCCGCGGGGGCGCCCGCCGTGTTGGACGGCTCGCCAGGGCTGCGACGCCGCCCCATGCGGCGCGTCACAGCCCCCTTGCAGGCCATGGGTGTTCCCATTCACGACGCCGACGGCCACGCGCCGTTGATTTTAGAAGCCCGCCCTGCCAACCAGCCGCTACGCGGCCTGACCTACCGCCTGCCGGTGGCTTCAGCGCAGGTCAAAACCGCGCTCTTATTGGCCGCCCTGGCCGCTAACGCCCCCACCACCCTGACCGAACCCGCGCTTTCGCGCGACCACACCGAGCGCATGTTTGCTGCCTTAGGGCTGCCAGTGGAACGCCCTGCCCCCTTGACCGTGCGCCTCTCGCCGCCGATCCCCTCCCACATCCCGCCCCTGAATCTCAGCCTCCCGGGCGACATTTCCTCCGCGGCCTTCCCCCTCGCGGCCGCGGCCATTACCCCCGGCAGCCGCATCACCTTACGGGGGGTGCTCCTCAACCCCGGCCGCACCGGCTTCCTGGATGCGCTGCAACACATGGGTGCCGCGCTGGAAGTGACCCCGCGCGGCGAAACCTACGGCGAACCTTACGGCGACATTACCATCGCCTATACCCCCCACTTGCACGGCATCACCATCACAGGCGACCTGGTGGTACGCATGGTGGACGAATTTCCGGCTTTTGCGGTGGTGGCAGCCTTCGCCGAGGGAGAAACCGTCGTCCATGACGCAGCCGAACTCCGCCACAAGGAAAGCGACCGCATTGCCGCCATCGTCGGACGCTTGCAAACGCTGGGGGTCAACGCCGAAGCCTTGCCCGACGGCTTCCGCATTCACGGCGGGCAGCCGTGGCACGGCGGCGTGCTGGATGGCGGCGGCGACCATCGCATTGCCATGGCTTTTGCCGTGGCCGGGCTGGCGGCGCGTGCACCCATCACCGTGCAAGGGGCGGAAATCATCGCACAATCGTTCCCTTCTTTTGCCGAAAGCCTGCGCACTCTGGGTGCTCCCCTCACCCTCACCCCCTGAGACCCCACACCCGACCCTTGCCCCTTGACACCTGACGCCCGACACCTCCCCTCATGCCCTCCCCCCGAACTTTCTACGCCCTGGGCCTTCTCGGCTACCCGCTAAGCCACAGCCGCTCGCCGGAACTGCACCGCGGCTTTCTCAGGCGCTGCGGCCTCGCGGGGGAATACCGGCTATACGAAGTGCCGCCGGGACACCCCGAGGCACTTCGTGCCCACCTGGAAGCCCTCCGGCGCGAGGAAATCCACGGGTTGAACGTCACCATTCCCCACAAACAGCGCGTGCTGCCGTGGCTCGACGATTTCACCCCCGCAGCGGCTGCCATCGGCGCGGTCAACACCCTCTGGGCCGACCACGGCCGCCTGTGGGGCGACAACACCGATGCCCCCGGCTTCCTACACGACCTGCAGGCGCACTTCGGCGCCTGGGCAACCCGCCCCCACCGGGCGCTGGTGCTCGGCGCGGGCGGCGCGGCGCGCGCCGTCACTTACGCACTGCTGCAGGCAGGCTGGGAAGTAACCGTCGCCGCCCGGCAGCCTGCGCAAGCCGCCACGCTGTGCGCCGCCCTGAAAGCCGCCGCAAGCCATCCTTCCGGCGCGCTGTGCCGCCCTCTGCCGTGGGCGCAGCGCGCCACCCTCCTCCCACCGCCCGACCTTATCGTGAACGCCACCCCCCTGGGCATGGCCCCGCGCGCCGAAACCAGCCCCTGGCCTTCCGCAGCCGCTTTCCCGCCCCAGGCGCGAGTGTACGACCTGGTGTACAACCCTGCCGAAACCCGCCTGCTGCAACAGGCACGCGCCGCCGGCCTCGCGGCGGCCAACGGCTGGGGTATGCTGGTCGCCCAGGCCGCGCTGGCCTTTCGGCGCTGGACAGGCTGCGCTCCACTGGTTGACAACCTTCCCCAAAAGCCTTAAGATTACAGCGGAAGCTTTGGGGCGGCCGGGTGGTCGCGGCAGCCGTCAGGGCTGTCGAGGAAAGTCCGCACTCCACAGGGCATGGCGCCGGGTAACGCCCGGGAGGGGGTAACCCCTCGGATAGGGCCACAGAAACAAACCGCCAGCGGC
Source organism: Chloroflexota bacterium (assembly GCA_011322445.1). Classification (NCBI taxonomy): domain Bacteria; kingdom Bacillati; phylum Chloroflexota; species Chloroflexota bacterium. The sequence goes on from DRMV01000032.1 coordinate 6,337, forward strand.
CTGCGCTGCGGCGCAGGTGCGGGCAAGGGTGAAAAGGTGGGGTAAGAGCCCACCGGCGCGTCGGGTAACCGGCGCGGCCAGGCAACCCCCGCCAGGAGCAAGGCCAAGCAGGGGCAAAGGCGGCCGCGTGCCGCCGGGGTGTGGCCCGCACCCCTCGAGCCCCGGGTAGGCCGCACCGAGCCGAGGCGGTAACGCCCCGGCCCAGACAGATGACCACCCAGGCAGGTTCCCCTGCTGGACAGAATGCGGCTTACAGGCCGCCCCAGGGCTTTCCCCTACGCTGATGCGCGAGGCATACCCATGACTTCATCGCCTGAAGACCTGCTTTTCATGCTCATCGCCCAAGGCGGCCCGCTGGACGGCATGCGCTGGACGGTAGAACGCCCCATCACCATCGGGCGCGACCCGGCCTGCGACATCGTCATTCCCGACCGGCAGGTCTCGCGCCGCCATGCTCGCCTTGCCCCCACCTCGCGCGGGCTGCTGCTCGAAGACCTGCGCAGCAAAAACGGCACCCACCTGAACGGGACGCGCGTGGCCGCGCCAGTGCGCTTAGAAGACGGCGACGTGGTGCAAATTGCCCTCGCCCAACGCTTTCTGGTCGCCAGTTCCGACGCCACGCTGCCGCTGGATGCCGCCGAGAGCGCCTCGCCACCCACCCACAAAGCCCTGCGCCTCGACCCGGCAACCCACCAGGTGTGGCTGCGCGGGCAGGAAATCTTTCCGCCGCTCTCCGCAGCCCAGTTCCGCCTGCTCACCACGCTCTACCGGCGGGAAGGCGAGGTCGTGCCGCGCGAAGAAATCATCCGCGCGGTGTGGGGCGAAGAAGCCATCGGCATCTCTAACCAGGCGCTGGATGCCCTGGTGCGCCGTCTGCGCGACCGCCTGGCTGCCGTCGACCCCGCTCACGCCTACATCGTTACCGTGCGCGGGCACGGCCTGCGCCTGGACAACCCGGAAATCCCTTAATCGCCACAGGGCCGAGCCACAGGAAGACCACGGCAGCAATCCCTCAACCTCTAAAAAACAGCCCCTCGTTGTGAGGGGCTGTGCTCTATTCTTCGGCTTCAGTGGCGTCCGCCTTGGCTTCGGGCGGGGCTTCCGCTTCGGCAGGCGGGGCTTCCTCGGCGGGCAACTGCTCTTCCATGCGAATCTGCCCGCGCAAGAAAGCGCCCTCCTCGGTGGCAAACGAAGTGGTCACCACATCACCCCACACACGGCCGGTGCGCCGAATTTCCACCCGTTCTGCCACAATGTTGCCCTTGAAAATGCCCGCCACGATGATCGTTTTCGCGCGAGCCTCTTCACACGTCACACGCCCGCTTTCTGCCACCACCAGCAGGCCATCGAAATCAATCTCACCTTCAAACGAGCCTTCCACTCGAATGCCACCGCGGCCGGTGATGCGGCCCTTGACCCGCACCTCCGGCCCCAGCACCGAGGTCACCCGCCCTAACGGCGCGGCGGGGGGTGGGGCAGCAGTGGCTTCTTCACTTGCAGGAATGCGGCGTCCACCACGACGAAACATGTTCAGTCACTCACCTTTTCCACGAGTTTTTCGAGGGCATCCGGGTCGGGGAAACCCATCACATTATACCCCGCATCCACATACAGCACCTCGCCGGTAATGCGGCGCGCCATATCGGAAGCCAGGAACACCGCCGCGTGGCCGATATCTTCGGTGGTGATGTCTTCCTTGAGGGGCGAAAGTTCCAAAATGGTCTTGTAAAGCGAGCGGAACCCCGCAATCCCCGCGGCCGAAAGGGTGCGGATGGGCCCGGCGGAAATGGCATTGACCCGCAGCCCCATCCTGCCCAGGTCATAAGCCAGATAGCGCACACTGGCTTCCAGTGCGGCTTTGGCAACGCCCATGACGTTGTAGTGCGGCACCACCTTGACCCCGCCGTAATAAGTCATGGTCAGCAAAGCACCGCCCGGCGGCATCAGCGGCTGGAAAGCCCGGGCCAGGGCGGTGAACGAATAGACGCTCACGTCCATTGCCGTGTGGAAGCCGCTGCGGCTGGTCTGGTAATACGGCCGGGCAAGGTCTTCCCGCTCGGCATAAGCCACCGCATGCACGAGGATGTCGATATGCCCAAAATAGGCCTTGGCCTTTTCCACCAGGGCTTCAATCTGGTCGTCTTGGGTCACATCGCACGGTTCGACGAAAGTGCAGCCGATTTCATCGGCCAGTTTACGCACCCGCCGCTCCAACGCCGGGCCAGCGTAGCTCAGGCCAATGTGTGCGCCTTCCCGCTGGAATGCCTGCGTAATGCCCCAGGCAATGGAACGGTTGTTTGCAACGCCGAAAATCAAGGCATTTTTGCCTTCCAGTAAACCCATCTTTGCCTCCTTGTTTCGTCAGGGCTGGGTGATATGCACGCGAAACCGCCAGGGGATGCTCTTCCACGGCTCCGGCACTGTGTTTAAACCCACACGCGGCCCAATGGTCACGCTTTCGTCGGAGAAAGTGCGGTCGAACTCCAGAAAGAGGTCGGCATCAGGGGCGCAGAGGTCTGCACCGTGGTAGCGGCCATCAATGGCCAGGGCCTGGCAGAGTTTGGCGGGGCCATTGGTCCATTCGCGGCGGGGGCGGCCGCGGCGGCGGGCGGCGATGAGGTCTAACCCTTCCAGCGGCCACAGCGCCCGCACCAGCACCGCCGCGGGGAAGCCTTCCCGCTCGGTGACGACATTGAAAAGCCAGTGCATGCCGTAAGTGAAGTAAACGTAAGCATGCCCCGGCGGGCCATACATCACCGCGGTGCGCGGCGTGCGCCCGGCGCGGGCATGGCAGCCCTGGTCTTCCTCGCCGATGTAGGCTTCAGTTTCCACGACGATGCCCGCCACCCGGCGGCCATCGGCTTCCCGATGCACCAGGCGCGCCCCCAAAAGGTCACGCGCCACTTCCAGCGTGGGGCGGGCGAAAAAAGCCCGGGGAACGCGTTCACCCATTCAGTGCGCCTCCAGCACGCGCGGCAACTCGCCAATCCGGCGGATGACCGGGTTTTGTGCTTCGGGGAACAGCGCCAAAGGATCGAGCAACACCGGCAGCAACCCGGCACGTCGCGCACCCACAATGTCGGCGTAGTAGTTGTCGCCTACATAGGCGGCCTGGTGAGGCGGCACGCCGGCCGTTTCGGCAGCCTTCAGGAAGGCTTCCGGTGCCGGTTTCCACACCCCCACCTCGCCCGCCACCAGGGCAAAATCGAGGTAATCGGCCAGACCGATCTCTTCCAGGTAGCCGTTGAGGGGCTCGCGGCGGTTGGTAAACAACCCCAACCGATAGCCTTGCTGCCGCAGCCTTTGCAGGGTGGGGAGGACGTCTTCGGGCACCACGTCTTGCACAATCTCTTGCAAATGGTTGAGGCGGTGGAACAGTGGCTCGGCCAGGCGGTCGGCACAGGCGGCGTCGCAGCCCAGGCGAAGCAAACGCTCGCGATTGTAGCCAATCCAGAACTTGTCGCTTTCGCCATAGGTGCGCAACAAGCGGTGCAACTCATCGGAACCTGCCCAAAAGTAATGCGCCCAGCGTTGCACCCTCCATTCGTCTTCAGGCGTGGGGTGCGCTCCCAGCGCCTTGGCCTCGCGGATGAAAATTTCCTCCCAACGCGGGCGGGAAACGCGCAAAGTGCCATCCAGGTCGAAGATTACGGCTTGGATACTCAAGAAAAACCTCCCAACAGCGGCATCAGCCGCCAATTTGGCTCATGGTACGGTCCTGCGGGGCTTCCCCTTGGGCCAGGCCATGCCCCCAAGGCTTGCGCCAGGCTGCAGTAGCTATCAAGCGGCGCAAGTCTTCATCCGAAGCGCCTTCCCGCAGCGGTGTGAGGAGATCCACTTCGTCTTCCCGCAACAGGCAAAGGCGCAGGTGGCCGTCGGCGGTCAGACGCAGACGGGTGCAGGCCGCGCAAAACGGCTGGCTGACGGAGGCAATGAAGCCGACCTGCCCACGCGCTCCCGGCAGCCGAAAGAGGCGGGCTTCGCCGTCCAGCCGCCCGCCATCCACCGGCTCCAGCGGCCCTAACGCGGCCTCGATGCGCACTTTCATCTGCTCAGCCGTGACCAACATCAGCCGCTGGAAGTCGGTAGCCCCGGCAAACGGCATCATCTCAATGAAACGCACCTGCCAGGGGTGTTCCACCGTCAAGCGCGCCATTTCCACGACGTCTTCCTCGTTATAGCCGCGCACCACCACCGCGTTGATTTTGACGGGCTGCAACCCGGCCTCTTCGGCAGCGTGGATGCCATCGAGCACGTCTTCGATGTCGCCCCAACGGGTCAAACGGCGGAACTTGCCTGCGTGCAGCGTATCGAGGCTGACATTGACGCGGTTCAACCCCGCCTCGGCGAGCGGTTGCGCCAGCCGGCTCAACAAGATGCCGTTGGTCGTCATCGTGATTTCGCGAATGCCGGGCGTGTGACGAATGCCGCGCACCAGTTCCACCACGTTCGGGCGCACGGTCGGCTCACCGCCCGTAAGGCGAATTTTATCCACACCCAGCGAGGCAAAAATACGCACCAGGCGCAAGATTTCGTCATCCTGCATCAGCGCCGCGTTGGGCACGAAGGTCATATCTTCGGGCATGCAATACACGCAGCGCAGGTTGCAGCGATCGGTCAGGCTAATGCGAAGGTAATGTAAACGGCGTCCAAAGCGGTCGTAGGGCATGGGGGTCCATTCGGCCAGAGGGGTTGGCGCAGGTTTCAGGCGTTCTCAGCAGCAGCGGCGGCGATGGCAACGAACTGGTCGGCTTTCAGGCTGGCGCCGCCTACCAGCGCGCCGTCAATGTCGGGCTGGGCAAAGAAAGGCGCTGCGTTGTGAGGCTTCACCGAGCCACCGTAAAGCACCCGCACAGCCTCGGCGGTTTCGGCCCCAAACAGGTCGGCCAGGGTGGCGCGAATGATATCTTTGACCACCCGGTTGGCCTCTTCGGGCGTGGCAGCCTTGCCCGTGCCAATGGCCCACACCGGCTCGTAGGCCAGCACCATCGCGGCCACCGCGTCGGCAGGGAAGCCGGCCAAAGCACCGCGCACCTGCCGCGTGATGACCGCCTCGGTCTGCCCGGCTTCGCGCTCGGCCAGGGTCTCACCCACGCAAACAATGGGGGTCAGGTCGTGCTTCAAAGCCGCCTCCACCTTACGGTGCACGGTTTCGTCGGTTTCCCCAAAGTAGGCCCGGCGCTCAGAGTGCCCCAAGATCACGAAGCGGGCAAACTCGGCCACCATGCGCGGGGAAACCTCGCCGGTGAACGCCCCTTCCTCTTCCCAGTGCATGTTTTGGGCGCCCAGGCCAATGTCGGTGCCGGCCAGCATGGCGGCCACAGGCAGCAGCGCGGGGAAAGGCGGGCAAAGCACCTTCTCCACGCCCTCCACAGCCTGCAGGCCATCCAGCATTTCGGAAACCAGCAGGCGGGCCTCTTCCACAGTTTTGTGCATCTTCCAGTTTCCAGCAACAAAGGGCTTACGCATCGCAACCTCCTGAAAAGGGCGCGCGGTGGGCATCAAGGCTGCTTAGAAAACAACGCTTTGTCTTCACGAGCCACCTTGAACGCCCACGCGGGCATCTGTTCGGCATGGTCAAACACCCTTTGCAACAAAGCAAGGGCTCTCCGACTATCGTGTTCCACGAAAAACGCCCGCTCGGCATCGACCAGCAACACTTCGGGCAGGTCGGGGTGGGCCTTCTTCAAAGGCAAGAAAAAGCGGTCGCCGGTTTCGACATTGCCAGCGACAAGGTAATTGTAACGGGCATAGGCTGCCGCCGCCAGTTGCGGGTTGACGGCGCTTAAAGCCTGGAAAGGCAAATGGCGGGGGAAATCCTGGGTGAGGGCAGCGTCGAAAACCAGCCCCCGCAACGCCTCTTCGCGGTCGCGACGGTCCTGCGGCGGAGAAACGGTATAAGCCGCCAGGCCAAGCCGGGCTGCTGGCAAAGTGTAACCATCGTGTGCCAGTTCCTCGGCTGTATCGGCCAGCACCTGCCAGTCGCGACGCTGGCGCGCCAGGGTAATGCCCTCTTCCAACGTCTCCCACGCGGGGTGCTGGTGTTCCCACGCCTGGGCCGCCAAAGCCAGCCAGACCTCGGGCGACTGTGGGGCGTCTTTCACAGCCTGCACAGCGCCCGCCAGGGCTGGGTCGTCGAGCACCGCCGCAGGGATTGCATCCAACGCCGCCGAAGGCTGTGCCGTGGCAGTATGGTGAGGCGCTTCTGAGGAAGGCAGGGCAGTGTGCGAAGTCTGGCGCGCCCACCACAGCGCGCCAGCGGCCAACCCCACCAGCACCACGACACCCAACACCCCCCACACCCAGCGGCGGCTGCGGCGCGACGAAGCGGCAGGCTCCGGCGGTGTTTCAGCAGAGGGGCGCTCCCCCGAAGATGCGCCCGCTGACGCTGCCGGCAATGTCGCCACGGTTGGGGCAACGGAGGTTCCCGTGGCCGGCAACGTGGCCGCACCAGCAGGTGCATTGCCGAGGGTGTTCACCAGACCGCGCGGCGGCTCTGCCGGCATGGCCTGGAAACCGTCGGCTTCGGCCAGGGCCTGCTGCAAGGCTTCCATCAAGGCGGGCACATCGGCAAAGCGGTCTTCGGGCTGCTTCGCCAACGCTTTGAGCAACACCCGTTCAAGCGCAGGCGGCAGGTTGGGGTTGAGGTCGCGCGGGCGGGGCAGGGGGGCGTAAATGTGGTCGTGGATGATGGCATAAGGTGTATCGGCATTGTAAGGCACCCGCCCCAGCAGCATTTCGTAGAGCATCACCCCAAAAGCATAGATGTCGGTGCGGGCATCGAGATCGCCCTTGCCCAACGCCTGCTCAGGGGAAATATACTGCGGCGTGCCCAGCAAACGGTCGCTGGAAAGGGTAGATTCCCCGGCCTGGGCGATGCGCGCCAGCCCAAAATCGGTGAGGTAAATGCGGCCATCGGTGCTGAGGAGCACATTGGAAGGCTTGACATCGCGGTGAAGCACGCCCTGCTCGTGAGCATACGTCAATGCCGCGCCGACTGCTTCGGCAATTCGGCCAATTTCATCCAGGGTCAGGGGACCGCGTTGCAAGCGCGCTTTCAGCGTCTCGCCTTCCACAAACTTCATCACCAAATAAGGGCGTCCCTCGTGCTCGCTGAAGTCATACACCGGCACAATGTTGGGGTGGTCGAGGCGCGCGACCACCCGCGCCTCACGCCGGAAGCGTTCCAGAAAATTGGGGTCTTCCATAAACGCAGGGTGCAATGCCTTCAGCGCGACATAGCGGTCCAGTGCGGGATGATACGCTTTGTACACCGTCGCCATGCCGCCCTGCCCCAATTGTTCCAAAATCTGATAAGGGCCGACTTGAGCACCTGGCATGAAAGCCATCACAATCTCCTTTTGCTTTCGCGGCTACGGCTGCACGAAAGTCAACGTCCAGCCGCCCCAAAAACGGGAGCCTTCGTCGGTCTGACACTCGCGGGGGCGCAAATCGGTCACCGCCACGCCATAAGCTGGGCGCACCTGATACACCTCATCCTGCACCATGAGAAAATCGGCATAACCGAGGTCCACATCGGGCTTGAGGCCCGTGTAAATGCGCTCATCACCGCCCAGCCAGTGGATGTTGATTTCCACGCCGGGCAAAGGGTTGCCGGCCGCATCGCGCACGAAAATGCGCAACAGCGGGCCACCGTCGGGGTCGCAATAGGGCTTGAGCGCCCGCAGCACCAACGGCGCGCCGGCCGTGCTGACGGGCTGAGGGGTGCGGGTGGGCAAGGGGGTCGGCGTAGGGGGCAAGGTAGGGAAGCCCGAAGGCACCGGGGAAGGCGTCGCGCCGCGGGTAGGGGAAGCCATCGCCACCAGGGTGGGCGTGGCCGCAGGGGGCGCGGTCGCCGAGGCGCTTGCAGTCCCCACCGCGAGGGAAGCCGTCACAGGCAGCCGCGCGCCTGGCGCCTGCCCCAGCGCAGCCGCCAATTCTCCCAACGCGTGGACTTCTGCCGGGGGCCTGCCAGCGGCCAGCGCCCGCTGCGCCTGGGCTGCTAACGCCTCGGCAGGCTGGCTTTCCCCTAACAAACGCAACCGAGCCCGCGCACGCGGCAGGTTGTGGTCATAAGCATACGCCCGGGCAATCAACGCCCGGTAGGCTTCTTTGAAATCCGGCCGCAGGGTATCGGGCGCCGTTTCGGTGTAACGCACCGGAAACACCACCCACGCCAGGAACAACCCCACCCCCAGCCCCAGCAGCAAGCCGGTCAGCAAAAACCACGGCCGACGACGGTTCATGGGCTGCTTCCCTCCACCGGCTGGGATTGCAACGCGGCAAGCAATTGCTGCAGGGCGTAGAGATCTTGTGAAGCATAGCCATGCGCTGTGCCAAAAGTGATGGCCGCCTGCACCGAAGCAGCAGGGTCGTCTCCCAACAACGCCAGCGCCCGGCGGGCAGCGGGCAAATCGCCATCGGCCTGGTAGGCTTCCGCGACCATGAGAACGTAATCGGCCTTGTAGTCGGCCCGCAGCGTATTGGGCGCGGTATCCACATACGCCACCGGGCTGACCACCCAGCCGTAATACAACCCCAGCCCCACCCCCACCGCTATTGCTACCAGGAAAGCCAGCCAGCGCGCACTTCGGGATTGCATTTCACTTATCCTTCACAACCACAACCTTGACCTCGCCGTGGGCTTCATCTTCATCCTTGACGAACAGCCCCAACACAATGGCAACCAGGCTGGTCACCACGCCACCCCAAAAGGCCGCCCAAAAGCCATCAACCGTGAAGCCCACCCCGAAACGAGAGCCAATCCATCCGGCCAGGGCAAACATCGACGCGTTGATAATCAGCGTAAACAGTCCCAGCGTCAGCACAATCAGCGGGCAGGTAAGAAGTTTGAGCAACGGGCGCAGCAAGGCATTGACCACCCCAAAAATCAACGCCAGCCACAGGTAAGCGTACCAGTGGGTGCTTTGCGGATGCACCCCCGGCACAATTTTGACCGCAACGTAGAGTGCGATGGCGTTGACAACCAGTCGAAGAAGAAAGCGCTTCATAAACAGCCTCCGTCAAGGGGCAGGTTGCAGGATACAAGTTGCAGGATGCAGGATGCAGGATGCAAGTTGCAAGGTGCAGGTTGCAAGGTGCAGGTTGCAAGGTGCAGATTAGCGGTAAAGCCGCCATTCCTGAATGAGCGCGTAAACCGCTTCCGGCAGGTAATAGCGAATGGGCGCGCCCTTGGCAGCGCGTTCCCGCAGTTCACGGGCGGCAATTTGCAATAACGGCGCATTGACAAAACGCACCTTGCTCACCACGCCCGGAAGGCAAGATTCCGCGATCGTCAAATCAATTTCATCACCGGGGCGGCGCATGATGCCGAGTTCGTCGCACAGGTCCAGGAATTCCCGCACACGGTGCCATGTAGGTAGGCCGTGGAGGGAATCACCGCCCATCAAATAGACCCACTGGGCGTGCGGCTGAGACGCCCGCAGCAGGCGCATGGTATCCACGGCGTAGTGGGGGCCCGGGCGCTCAATATCCACCGTGCTGAGTTCAAAGGCCGGATTATCGCCAATGGCAGCCAGCACCATTGCCGCACGCCGCGGCCAGGGCGTATGTGGCATGTTGCGCTTGTGCGGTGGGTCGGGCGTGAGCACCCACAGCACCTTGTCCAACCCCAACTGGAAATGCGCCTCGGCGGCCAGAATGAGGTGCCCGAGATGCGGCGGATCGAACGTGCCACCGAACACACCAATCCGCATCGGTCGGCTCATAGGGAAGCCTCCTCGCGCCATTCCAGTTCATAATCGCCGATGAAGACGGTATCGCCTTCCTGCACACCGGCCTCGCGCAGCGCCGCCTCAATGCCCAAAGCAGCCAAAATGCGGTGAAAACGCCGCACCGACTCATCGTATTCCCAATAAGTCATCGCCGCAGCGCGTTCCAGCGCAGGGCAATGCACCCGGAAGCCCTCCGACAGGCGCTCGATGGTAAACGCCCGCGGGTCTTCTTCGGGGCGATAAACCGGCACAGCATCGGCTTCAGCAGGAGGCACCGGCGGCAAGGTATCCAAAATCTCGGCCGCTCGCCACAGCACTTGCTTCACCCCTTCGCCGGTCACCGCCGAAACAGGGAAAACCTGATAGCCGCGCGCCTTCAGCGCGGCTTCCACCTCGGGCCAGCGCTCGGCCACTTCGGGCAAATCCATCTTGTTGAAAGCCACCACTTGCGGCTTTTCTGCCAGATCGGGGTCAAACAACGCCAGTTCGGTGTTGATCTGCGCGAAATCAACCAGGGGGTCGGTCGAAAGGCCATCGAGCAAATGAATGAGCACCCGCGTCCGCTGAACGTGGCGCAGGAAGTCGTGCCCCAACCCAATGCCCTGGTGCGCGCCCTCAATCAGGCCGGGAATGTCGGCCAGCACGAGGGTTTTATCAACATCCAGTTGCGCCACACCCAAATTAGGGGTAATGGTCGTAAAGGGGTAAGGGGCGATCTTGGGCTTGGCGTTGGTGACCCGGCTCAGGAAAGTCGATTTACCGGCATTTGGCACCCCCACAAGCCCCACGTCGGCGATGAGTTTGAGTTCCAGCCGCAGGTGCCGTTCCTGGCCTGGCTCGCCGCGCTCGGCCAGGCGGGGCACCCGGTTGCGGGAGGAGGCAAAATGCACGTTGCCCCGTCCGCCGCGACCGCCTCTGGCCACCACGAGGCGCTGGCCTGGCTCGGTCAGGTCGCCCAGCAGTTCACCGGTGTCGGCGTCGTACACCACGGTGCCGGGAGGCACAGGCACCACCAGCGGCGAGGCCGACTTCCCGCTCATGCGTGCCGGGCCGCCGCGCCCGCCATCTTTGGCGATGAAGCGCTTCTGAAAACGAAAATGTGCCAAAGTGTTGAGGTGCGGGTTGACCTCCAGCACCACATCGCCGCCACGGCCCCCATCGCCGCCATCAGGACCGCCCTTAGGCACGTACTTCTCACGGCGAAAATGCACCATCCCATCGCCGCCTTTACCCGAGCGGACGAGAATTTGCGCTTCGTCAATAAACTGCGTCATAACAGCCAAAACCTTCTGGGGCGTAAGCGGTTGCAGCGTGCGCCAGCCGGTACAGCGCACACTGCGAAATCGCGGGCATCTTGCTATGCTTTCAGCGAGGTAGGGTGAATGCGCACCTGCACCGGTTCATCGGGCTTGAGGCGGAAACGGAAACCCACCCGCCCCAGATGCACCAGGTCGCCTTCTTGCACACGCGCGCCCTCAGGCGAGACCGGTGCGTAGTTCACCCACGTGCCCGCCGCCGAACGCTGATCGGCAATGAAAAACACGCCTTCATCGGTGCGCCACAACCGCGCGTGCAGTGGCTCGACAGACGGGTCGGCCACCACCACATCGGCCTGCGCGGGGTCAGAGCCGAGCGTCACCTCCGTGGCCTCAATGCGCAGGGTCGTCAAGTCGGGCATCTCGGCCACGGCCGAGGCCAACGGCACCAAATAAGCCAGTGCCCCGCTTGTGGGGACAGGCGTGGCGGCCTGACGCCGAGGCACCCAAGACCACCAGCGAGGCCGGCTGTGCGGGGCAACATGCGCCTCCGCAGGGGAAGGTGTTGCAGCGGGAACCGTTGCCCGTCGCGGCCGCCGTCGGCCACCCCACCAGAGTACTGAAAGCAACACCAACCCGGCCAACACCACAATGGCAATGGTCAACGGTTGCCGATACGCCGCCAGGGTGACCGTCAGCGTGGTGGCAGGCTGCGGCACCGAAATCTGCACCGTGACCGGCTGGCTACGGGCCACCAGCCCGTACATATCTTCCACTTCGGCCTGAAGGGTGTGGGCGCCGCCATGTTGATATGCCGTCAGGTCCCATCTCAACGTGTCATAGGGCGGTTCGGTGCGCACGTCAACGGGCTTCCCATCAACCAGCAGCGCCACCCGCTGCAGGCTGCGGGGGTGGTCATCGGGGAAACTGACACCCACCCGCACCGTCACCGAGGCGGGCCGGCGCTTCGCGGGGTCGGTCTCGCCTTCCGGTAGCACGCGGGTGATTTCCTGCGGTGGGTCGAGCAAGGCCACTTCCGGCGGCTTCAAAGCAAACCGGAAGTTCACCGGCCTGGCGGTGAGGGTTTCGCCCTGCGGCGTATGCACGGTCAGGCGCAGGGTATGGTTCTCGCCATGCACGGCTTCGCTGATATAGGTCAGGCGGTAAATGTGCGTCAGGGGCGCAAAAAGGTCCTTCAGCAGCGGCAACGTTTCAGCGCCGGAAAAGAAATACAACCGCCCCAGCGTGTTGTTCGCGAACTCGGCCAACTGCTGGGCTTCGGGGTTCTGCTGCAATTCCGGCGGCCCCACCAACCAGATATACACCCGCACGCGCGACTGCTGCGCGAGGGAAAGGTACTGCGGCAAATCCTTAAGCGCCTGTTGGCTCGGCAGAGGCGTAATCCAGAGCAGGGCGCGCCCCATGCCAGGGTGCGGCGTCGGGTCCACGGCCAGTTTCAAACCGGCGGAAAGCGCCTTGAGGCCGGTTTCCTCGGGCTTGGTGTCGGGCTTGTAAGCATCCAGCGCCTGCTCAAAGGTGGGAAAATCGGCCAAGTGAGCCGTTTGTGTGCCATCGGAAGTCACCAGGCTGAGGTCGTAAGGGACGTCATGGGGCTGGTCAGCCCAGGAGCGGACCTGGTTGTAGATGTATTGGTAGCGGCTAACGCCGAGGTTATCGCGCACCCCAAGGGCCCGCCCGGCTTCCACCGCAATCACCACCTGGGCGCCAGGCTGCTGCTCTTGCCACGCGGCCAACGCGCGCGGGTGGCCGTCTTCGCTCACCTGCACGTCGGCCGGGCGAATGTGAGCAATGAACTGCCCCTGCGCGTCCCAGGCTTCAACCCAGGCGCTCACGCGCGGGAAATCGGCAGTGTCGAGGCCAAAGACGGCAATCCAGGCTTGTGGCTGCGCCGCGGACACCCGCGCTGCAGCCACCGCGGCCATCAGCCCAACGGCCAACCAGAGGAAAATTTTGCGCATGGCCTCATTTTAGCACGAATTGGGGTAGTTTCAGAAAATCCGCGGGGGCACCAAAACGCCGTAGGGCGGGATGGCGTCCCGCCCTGCACTTACTTTTTTCCTTCCCCGTCCCCGGCCGGGCGGGAAGGCTTGCTGCCCTCGCTTTCGCCTTCCCCTTCCTCGCTGTCGCCGTCTTCCTCCCCGTCTTCCCGCTTCAGGGCTTCGGCAAAGGCGTCTAACCCATCCTGTACGGCGCGGTTGAAGGTGCCTTCGGGGAAGTTGCCTTCTTCATCGGGCTCGCCGGAGGGCATGTCGGTCAGCAGCGCGATGGCCTCGTCCACGGTGCGCACCGCCCAAATGTGGAAACGGCCTTCCGCTACGGCCTGGCGGACTTCTTCCCGCAGCATGAGGTGGCGCACATTGGCTTCGGGAATGATGACGCCCTGCTCGCCGGTCAGCCCTTTGGCCTGGCAGGTGGCGAAAAAGCCTTCAATTTTCTCGTTCACGCCGCCGATGGCCTGAATCTGGCCGTGCTGGTTGATGGAGCCGGTGATGGCGCGATCCTGGCGCAGGGGCACCTGGGCGATGGCCGAGAGCAGCGCGAGCAGTTCGGCAGCCGAGGCGCTGTCGCCTTCCACGCCGCCGTAGGATTGTTCAAAGGTGAGCCGGGCCAGGAGGTTGAGGGGGCGGCGGCGGCCATAGCGCCAGCCCAGGAAGCCGCCCAGAATGAGCACGCCTTTGGTGTGAATCGGGCCGCCGAGTTCGGCGCGGCGTTCAATGTCCACGACATCGCCTTCCCGCGAAGGGTAGGCGGTGGCGCTGACCCGCGTTGGGTAGCCAAAGGCGTAATCGCCCAACATGACGACCGAAAGGGCATTGATGCGCCCCACCGCCTTGCCTTCCACGTCAATCAACAGTACGCCGTGGGCAATTTCTTCCTGAATGCGCTCTTCCAGCAGGTTGGCGCGGTAAATTTGCTCGCGAATGGCGCGGGAAACATCCTCGGCGGTCACCTGCTCGTGCCCGGCCTGCTGAGCCCAGTAAGCCGCTTCGTGGAGCAGGTCCACCACCTGGCCAAAGCGGGTGGAAAGTTTGCTCTGGTCTTCGGCCAGGCGCGCCCCATGCTCAATGACCCGCGCCAGCGCGTCGCTGCGGAAGTGCGGCAGCCCTTCCCGTTCCACCACCGTGCGGATGAAAAGGGCATATTCCCGCTCGCTGGCCTCGGTGCGGGGCATGGTATCGGCAAATTCCGCCCGCACCTTGAACAGCCGCCCGAAATCTTCATCGTAAGCCCGCAGCAGGTAATACATCATCGGCGTCCCGATGAGCACCACTTTGAGGTGCAGGGGCACGGGTTCGGGGTCGAGGGTAACGGTGCTCACCCAGCCCATCTGCGCGCCGAGTTCCAGAATGCGGATTTTGCCGGTCCGCAGGGCGCGCTTGAGGCCATCCCAGGCATAAGGGTGCACGAGCAGGTCGTACATGGGCAGCAGCAGGAAGCCGCCGTTGGCGCGGTGCAGGGCGCCGGCGCGAATGAGGGTGTGGTCGGTGCGGGTGGCGCCCATGATGACTTCGTGCTCGATGCGCCCCAGCAGGTTGTAGTACGAAGGGTGGGTTTCCAGCACCACCGGCGCGCCCTGCTGCTCGCCGTTGTCCACCACCACGTTGACGCGGTAGCGCCGCGCCCACATTTCCCAGGCCGGGCCGTCGTTCTCGTCATCCTTCAGAAAACGCTGGGCGTTGGCGATGATGTCTTCCCGCACGGCATCCAGGAAGGCCTCCACGGGCGGGTAGGGGAACTCGGCTTTGAGTTTTTCTACCAGATGGCCGACCACGAACTCGGTGGTGCGGCGGTTGAGTTCCTGCAGGCGCTCGCGGGCTTCCTGCTCCATCTTGCGGATGTGCTCCAGGGTTTTCTCCACCTCGCCCTGCAGCGTCTCGCGGATTTTCTCCAGTTTGGCTTTCTTTTCCTCATCCAGTTTTTCCAGTTCTTCCGGCGAGAGGGGCTTGCCCTCCACGGCGGGCACCAGGGCGAGGCCAAAAGGCGTCTGCACGATGGCGAAGTTGAGTTTGGAAGCCTTGATTTGCAGTTGGGTGAGGGCTTCTTCCTGCTTTTTCTGCAATTGGGAAGCCAGGCGGTCGCGCTCGCGACGGTAAGCCTCGGCGGAAAAAGCGCGGCGCATTTCCTGGCGCACCGTCGTCACGAAAGTATCCAGGGCGCTGCGCAGGCGACTGCCCTGGCCGGCCAGAAGGCGCAACATGCGCGGGTGGTCGGGGGCAGCGAAGTTGTGGACATAGCATAGGTCGTCGGGGGAAGGCAAATCGGCGGCCTTGCGGGCGAGGTAATCTTGCACGAGGGTGGTGCGCCCGCTGGAAGGCAGGCCGAGGACGAAAATGTTGAACCCCTCACCGCGCACGGCGGTGCCCACCTCCAGGGCGCGGAAAGCGCGCGGCTGACCGACCACGCCTTCCAGCGGCGGCAAAGCGGCGGTGCTTTCTGCGCCCAGCGCGGCGGGGTCAGTGGCGCGGTAGAGGTCGGCAGGGGCGAGTTCACGACCAAAGGAAGTTGCCATGCGAGCCTCCTTGAGGGCAAGGGAAGTATCAACGGGCGTTGGCTGCAGCGTTGAAAGCGACCAGTTTTTCCCAGTCAATCAGGCCATTGGCATGACAGAAGTCTTGAAGGAAGTCTCGCGTCAGCCGGTTGATCAATTGAGCATAGGCTTGTTGAAAAACTGCATTGCGCTGTTTGGCCTGGTGCCCCAGCGGTTCAATGATGTCCAAATAGAGCCGCTCATTGCCGGAAATGAATTCCCAAAACCGTTGCCCACAGAGTTTGAGATAATCCCCCTTATCAGGATGGTTGTCACGGCCATAAGCACAGCCGTTAACGGCTACGACTGTACCTACCCCTGCATTTTGCCGCAAGCGCCGGATGGCCTGCTGAAAGTTGCGTTTCATGCGCTGGATCTGGCTGGAGTTACCCCAGTTAGGGCCGGATTTGATAGAGACAAGGTAGTAAGTGCCCTCGCGCTGGAATTCCAGATCAATGCCTTCAGCAGTGGATTTGTGCCCTCCAAAAGTCTGCTGGCACACGAAAATCGCCAGGCCCTCCAGAAATTCACCAAAAAGTGTCTCTTCCTGTGAAGAGAGGTGGGCATCCAGAATGCTTCGGATGAGTGCCTCGGCGGTAAGGATATTCTTGGCGCGAAAGAGATAGGGGTTCTTCCGCCGCAAAATCTGGTGCAAACGTAGCCGTTCCAGGCTTTCCAAACGACGCTGGTGGAACGTGCCGATGTGCTCGGCAATATAATCTCGGACACTTTCAAGATTCAGAGGTTTTGGTGTCATAAGTGGCAGGCTCCTCAGCCAGCAGGTAGGGTTGCATAGCGGCTAAAGTGCGTTTGACCTGCTCGTAATATTCCGGCATGATGTCAATGCCAATAGAATTGCGCCGTAAGCGGTAGGCCACCCTCAGGGTGGTTCCCGACCCCATGAAAGGGTCCAGCACCCAATCGCCTTCGCGCGTGAACAGTTTAATGAAAAACTCCGGCAAGGCTTCGGGGAAAACGGCACTGTGGTTGCGGTTGCGGGTTTCTGTGGCAAGGTGTAGCACGTTGGTGGGGTAAACTTTCTCCCGCCCTACCCAGTTGGCCACACGCTTGCCAAAACCGCTCCCCACACGAGAGACATCACGGATTTTGTCGGTAGGGCTGAGGTTGCGAAGTCGTTTTTGCGCCCAGTCTCCTACCGGCACCATCACGGCTTCCTGGTACATGTGAAAACGGCGCTGTTTGTTGAATTGCAGGAGGCGTTCCCAGGCATCCCGAAAGCGGTTTGGCCACTTGCCAGGGTAGGAATTCTTCTTGTGCCAGATGAACTCTTCCGTCCACAGCCAACCCTGTTCCCGCAAGGCGAGGATGAGTTCCAAGACATAGGTGTGTCGTTCACCGTTGACCACGCGTTCTTTGATGTTAAGAATGAAAGTTCCCGTGGGCTTCAAAACGCGCTTCAATTCGGCGCTAATGGGCAAAAACCATTCTACATACTGGTCAGGATGCACGCCGCCGTAGGTGTGTTTCCGCCGGTCGGCATAAGGCGGAGAGGTCACAATTAAATCAATAGACTCATCCGGAAGCGTTTTCAGCACTTCCCGGCAGTCACCGAGCAGAGGACGGGCAATAATTCCTGACAAAGGCATGGTTTTCCTCACAAAGGCGTTCTCCTATCCCCATTTTAACACGGCCGTGGCTATGGGGGCCCTGCGGTGCCCGGCAGCAGGGCGGGCAAAGCCTGGGGCGCATAGCGGGCGACGGTGTCGGTGTCCAGGGCGTTGGCGCGGCAGATGGCGGCGTAGAAGTCGGCGCTGGGGCGCGGCGTGCGGCGCTGGGTTTCCCGTTCCAGCGCCCAGAGGCCAAAGCGGCGCGTCCAGCCGCGGTCCCATTCAAAATTGTCCACCAAAGTCCAGTGGAAATAGCCTTTGACCGTTCCGTAAAGGTTCAAAGCACGCCACATCTGGTGGATGTGTTCGGCCAGATAGCGCGGGCGCAGGGTGTCTTCGCCGTCTTCCACGCCGTTTTCGGTGACGATGACCGGCGCGCCGAAGCGCTGCGCCCAGCGGATGCCCTGGAACATCCCCTGGGGGGCGTGGGCGATGTCGCCGTGCTCGCTGAGGGGGGCTTCCGGGGGGAAGACCCGGCGGGCATAACCCGGCCGGTGGGGGGCAAAGGCCAGCCTGTCGGAAGTGTAGTAGTTCAGGCCGAAGAAATCCAGCGAAGGCCCCAGGCGGCGGTCGCGGCGGCTGCCGACGGGCAGCAAGCGCCGCCCCAGCCCGGCTGCCCAGGCAAAGTAGTGGTTGAACCAGCGGTGCTGGGCGCGCGCCACGGCCACATCGGGCGGGAACCACGGGCGGGCGGGCGTCATCGGGCGGTAGTAGAGCACCAGCCCCACCCGCGCCTCGGGCTGCAAGCGGTGGATGACTTCGTAGGCCGCAGCGTGCCCCAGCGCCAGATGTTCGGCCACCTGCAGCGCGAGACGCACATCTTGCTTGCCCGGCGGGAAAATGCCTTCGACGTAACCCAGCGCCGTATAGACATTCGGCTCGTTGATGGTGCACCAGTCGGCCACGTAGGCTTTGAGGGCATCCACCACCCGGCCCACAAAGCGGGCGAAGTGCTGCGGGGCTTCGGGGTTTTCCCAGCCGCCCATTTCAGCCAGCCAGAGCGGGTCGGTGAAATGATGCAGGGTGACGAAGGGCATCATCCCCCGCTCGCGCAGGCCGCGCACCATCTGGCGGTAATGTTCCAGCGCGTCTTCGTCCCAGCGGTCGGGGGCGGGCTGGATGCGGCTCCATTCCACCGAAAGGCGGTGGGCGTTCTGCCCGGCTTCGGCGGCGCGGTCAAAGTCTTCTCGCCACCTGCCGCTCCACCAATCGCAGGCGCGCCCGGCGGTGTGGCCTTCCAGCACCCGCCCGGCCTGCTCCCAGGCGTGCCAGGTGTTGTTGGTGTTGCCGCCCTCCACCTGGTGGGCGGCGGTGGCCGTGCCCCACAAGAAGCCCGGCGGGAAAACGTAGCGCGCCCGCATCCCGGCCCTCAAGCGACCACTTCGCCCAGCGCGTCCAGCACGCTGGTGAGGCGGTCGTAGTCATCCCGCAAGAGGGTGATCAGGTGGCGGGTGGCCTGGGCCACCCATTCGGCGTCGTCGCCCGTTTCGGCGTGGGCCTGCCGCGCCTGGCGGAAGTGAACGGCCAGGAGTTCATCGGCGGGCACGTCGGCGGCGCGCAGGATGTGCCGGAAGTAGCCCAGCCGCCCGGCGCGGGTGAATTCGCGCACTTCGGCGGGCGAGCAGAGGTAGAGGTTCGCCAGGGTCAGCGGGGGGCGGGGCGGCAGCAGGTGCACAATGCGTCCCTCGGCCGTGCGGTAGCCCAGCGAAAGCACGCCGATTTCCACCGGCAGGTTGCGCTGGTGCTGGTCGGCGTGGATGCTGGGGGGCACTTCGGGGGCAATGGTCAACTGCCGCACCAGGTTGTCGCCCGGCAGGCGGATTTCGGAGATGATGCCGAAAATCTCCGAGGCAGGCGCGGCGTCTTGTTCAGGCGCGGCGACGCGCACCAGCGCGCCGAAGGCCAGGCCGCTTTCCTGCAGTTGCGGCACCCGGCAGCCTACCAGGGAAGCGGTGGCGGAAGCCTCTAACACGCGTCCGACGAATTGCGGCGAGGCGGTCATAAGCACCTCACAATCAAGGGGGAATGCGAACCCACGGGAACCGCGGGGGGAACAGCCTCAACAAAGCAAGGGAACTGTTCAGCCTTGGAAGGGAGAACTACAGATTTCACAGATTAGCACAGAAAACACGGAAATGCTCTTTGCGCCTTTTGCCTTCTGCGCGCTTTGGCGTTAACCTCTTGGCGTCCTGGCCTTCTTTGCGCTTCTGCGCGCTTATCGCAGGCAGGCTGAACAGGGGCTACTTCGCAGGGGAAGGCTGCGTCAGCCGTCTCAGCACCGCGGCGCGCACATCGGCCTGGACGGCTTCCCGCGGGCGGTGAGCAGGAATGCGCACCCAGCGTTGCGGCTCGGCAGCGGCCAGTTGGGCATACCCGGCCTGCACCCGGCGGTGGAAGGCCAGGGCTTCGGCATCGAGGCGGTTGCGGCGCGTCGGTGCAATGCGCGCCAGCCCGGCTTCCACCGGCAGGTCAAGCCACAGCGTCAGGTCGGGCCACAGGCCGCCGGTGGCATAGTCAATCAGGCGGCGCAGTTCGGCAACATCCTCACCGCGGCCATAGCCCTGATAGGCTAAAGTGGAATCGGCATAGCGGTCGCAAATCACGATTTTGCCCGCTTTGAGCGCCGGGGAGATGAGTTCTTCCACATGCTGGGCGCGAGAGGCCTGGAAGAGCAGCACCTCGGTGCGGGGGTGCATGGCCTGGTTGGTGCGGTTGAGCAATACCTGACGAATCTGGTCGCCGATGGGCGTACCCCCCGGTTCGCGCGTCAGCACGACGGTGTAACCCTGGCGTTCCAGAAATTCGGCCAGCAAGCGCGCCTGCGTGCTCTTGCCGCTACCTTCCGGCCCTTCAAAGGTGATGAACAGCCCCCCCATGTTACCCTTCCCGCGTAATCCGCACCCGGCGGAAAGGCTCGCGCCCGTAGGAGCGGGAAGCCAGGTGGGCCTCTTCGGCCAGGCGATGTTGCAGGCGGCGGATGTCGGCAGGCGCCGGGGTAAGGTCTACCCAGTCGGCGCCCTCCAGCACGGCTTCAATGGCGGCCTGGGTTTCGGCCAGGATCTGGTCGATGGTCATGCTGTCGGCGCGGGCTTCCAGGTGGAAGAGGTTTTCCAGGAAGGTCTCCATCTGTTTGACGGTGTTGGAGCGCAGCACATGGATGGGGAGGCCGCGGTTTTCGGCGTCCACGATGACCCGCGGGCGCTTGCGATAGTAGGAGCGCAAAGTCACCAGCACCTGCGCATCGCCGAGGTTATCCACCACGCGGGCGGGCACATGCAAGTATTGGGCGGCTTTGCGCAGCCGGTTGCGGGCCACGCCGTGGGGGTAAATGCGAATCGGCCGCAAGCCGCGCCCGCCCTGCGCCGCGGGCTGGGCGTAGCGCGCTTCCTCTTCCATTTCCTCGCCCCCCGCAAAGGAAGGCACACCGCGGCGCTTCGGCCCGCGACGGTCGCGGTTGTTCTCTTGCTTGAGGGTGATTTCCTCAATATGGATTTCGCCGTCTGCGTCACGGGAACGCAGTTCCGCCCGCAGCGGTGCCCCGCGCAGGAGGGCATCCACCGCCTCAGCCACATCTTTGTGCACCAGCAGGCGGTCGCGGTCCTGGATTTCCACCAGGATGTCGAAGGTGGGCGGCGAGCGGCGTTCCAGCACGGTTTTCTGGGTGCCGCGGCGGCGGGCTTCCTCGTCGGAAAGCGTGACCGATTCGATGCCGCCGACCAAATCGGAAAGCGTGGGGTTGAGGAGCAGGTTTTCCAGCGCGTTGCCGTGGGCGGTGGCGATGAGTTGCACGCCGCGCTCGGCAATCGTGCGCGCGGCCAGGGCTTCCAGTTCACGCCCGATTTCGTCAATGACGATGACCTCGGGGTTGTGGTTTTCCACCGCCTCGATCATCACCTCGTGCTGCAACGAGGGCATGGGCACCTGCATCCGGCGGGCGCGCCCCACGGCCGGGTGAGGCACATCGCCATCGCCGCCGATTTCGTTGGAGGTATCCACAATGACGACGCGCTTTTTCTCAGCCAGGATGCGGGCGGCTTCCCGCAGCAGGGTGGTCTTGCCCACACCGGGGCGGCCCAGCAGGAGCACACTCTTGCCGCTCTCGATGAGGTCTTGAATGATATCCACCGTGCCGTAAACCGCGCGCCCCACGCGGCAGGTCAGGCCCACCACATCGCCGCGGCGGTTGCGGATGGCCGCGATGCGGTGCAGGGTGCGCTCGATGCCGGCGCGGTTGTCTTCATCGAACGCACCGACCCGCGCCACGACGTAGTCAATCTCCTCACGGGTGACTTCGCTTTCCCGCAAGACGATTTCGCCGTGGGTAAAGCGCGCCGTGGGCACCCGCCCGAGGTCGAGGATGACTTCCAGGAGGTTGTCGCTGTCGTCGGCGTTCTCGACAGCGCGGGCAATTTCAGGGGGCAGCACGGCCAAAAGGGCGTGCAGATCGTCGGTGATTTTACGGGTGGTCATACGACCCTCATTTGGCAAACAGAGTAGGCTGAGGCGCTTCCCGCTGCGCGGCCGCAGGCACCGCCTCGGCCACGGGTTGGGGCTGCACAGCCCAACGCGCCAGCAACGCCAGCGGCTCGCTGGGGCGGGCATCCAGCCTTTCGAGGGGGCCTTCCAGCCACACCTGGGCTTCGCGCACGGCAATGTAGAGGGGCTTTTCGCCCGTGCGCAGGAAGGCCACCAGCGCGCGTAAGGCCTCGCACGGGGCAGCAATGTCGGGGTCGAGCCAGGGAACAACCCAAATACCCTGCGGGCCGGCTTCCCAGCGGGCGACGCCCCGCACCTCGCCGTCCTCCAGATACACCACCGCGGTAGGAGCCGCGGCAGGCGGCGGCAAAAGATGCCGCACCAGCGGCGGCGTCAGGTTGGTGTAAAGCCTGTCGGCAGCCCAACGCTCATCGGCACGCGGCCACCGCCAGCGGCCTGCGCGGGCTTCGGCATGTTCTGTGGGCATCTGCCACAACCGCTGCCGGGCAAACACTCGAAAGCTCGCCCGCCGCAACGCGGGCAGCCACGGTGCCTGCTGGGGGGCGTCGGCCAGCAACGCGCGCGCGCCGCGCAGCGCGGGGTGCGCCAGCAAGGCTTCCACCAGCGGGGTCAGCGCAGTTTCAGGCGAGAGGGCGGTTTTGGGGGCCAGGTAGAGCAGGCGTGCAATGCCTTCCTGGGGATTGTATTCGGCCAGGCCTACCAACGGCGCCCCCTCGGCCGCTTCATCGGCCACCACCGCCATCCCCGTGGCAGCGGAAAACAATGCCACCAACGCGCCGCTTACCAGCCCCGCGCCGCCAATGACCGCGCGACGGCTATCCAGGCAAAGCGCCTGTTCGCGGTAACGATACAACAGCGGCAGGTCGCGCCAGGTCAACGCGCGGGGCAAAGTGCTCACCGGTCAGGTTCCCATCCGGCCAGGTGCAGGAAGTAGCGGTGAAAGCGGGTGTCGTCGGTCAGTTCGGGGTGAAAGGCCGTAGCCAGCAGATGCCCTTGGCGGGCGGCTACAATGCGGCCGTCTTCCAACGTCGCCAGCACCTCCGCGGGCGGGGTGACGGTTTCGATGAGCGGCGCCCGGATGAAAATGGCATGGAACGGGCGGTCGTCGTCGGGGGCGACGGCTTTGAGGGCAGGCACCGGA
Organism: Chloroflexota bacterium; assembly: GCA_011322445.1. Taxonomy (NCBI): domain Bacteria; kingdom Bacillati; phylum Chloroflexota; species Chloroflexota bacterium. The sequence continues at coordinate 29,142 of DRMV01000032.1, forward strand.
ATATCCACCTCGAAACTGGCGACCTGACGGCCAAAGGCATTGCGCTCCACGGTGATGTCCATCAGACCAAGGAGCGGCTGGTCACGGCGGGCATCCTTCGAGAGGAAAATCGCCCCCGCGCACGTGCCCCATATGGCGTGGTCGCGGCCAAAGGCCCGCAACGGCTCCAGCAGGTCAAAAGCCACGGCCAGTTTACCAATGGTGGTCGATTCACCGCCGGGGATGATGAGGCCCGCCAGCCCATCCAGGTCGGCGGGGCGGCGCACTTCGCGCACGGCGACGCCGATTTCGCGAAGCACCACTTCATGCTCCCAAAACGAGCCTTGCAGTGCGAGCACGCCCACGGTGAAGTCGGTGCGCGGGGGCGGCACTTTCTCAGGGGGAAGAAGGTTCGGAGCAGGCATGGGCATAGGCAATGGCGAATAGCAAACTGCGAGGGTAAATTACCAGCCGCGGCCGGCCAGGCGGGCTTCAGCGGGCAGGTCGGCGGCCTGTTGGCCGCGCATCGGCTCGCCCAGGCCCTTGCTCACTTCGGCCAGGATGGCGGGGTCGTTGTAGTGGGTCACAGCCTTGACAATGGCCGCGGCGCGCTTGGGCGGGTCTTCCGACTTGAAGATGCCGGAACCCACGAAGATGCCGTCCATGCCGAGTTGCATCATCAGGGCCGCGTCGGCGGGCGTCGCGATGCCGCCCGCGGCGAAGTTGACCACCGGCAGGCGGCCGAGTTCCTTCACCTCGCGCACCAGATCCAGCGGCGCGCCGATTTCCTTGGCGTAGGTGTAGAGTTCTTCGTCGGCCATCGTCTGCAAGCGGCGGATTTCACCCAACACCGCCCGGGCGTGCCGCACGGCTTCCACCACGTCGCCGGTGCCTGCTTCGCCTTTGGTGCGGATCATGGCCGCGCCTTCGGCAATGCGGCGCAGGGCTTCGCCCAGATTGCGCGCCCCGCACACGAAGGGCACTTTGAACTGGTGCTTGTCGATGTGGTGCTCTTCGTCGGCGGGGGTCAGCACCTCGGATTCGTCGATGTAATCCACGCCGAGGGCTTCCAGAATCTGGGCTTCCACGAAATGCCCGATGCGCACCTTCGCCATCACCGGAATGCTGACCGCATCCATGATTTTGAGAATGAGTTCGGGGTCGCTCATGCGCGCCACGCCGCCCTGCTTCCGAATATCGGCAGGGACGCGCTCCAGCGCCATCACGGCCACCGCGCCCGCGTCTTCGGCAATTTTGGCCTGTTCGGGCGTCACCACATCCATAATCACGCCGCCTTTGAGCATTTGCGCCAGGCCAACTTTCACTTTGTAAGAACCGGTTTGGGCTTCCATTTTGAACCTCCGAGAATCATCCAATCTATCCTGCGCGTTTATTCTATCACGGGAAGGCAAGGGCGGGGAGTTTCGGCCACCGCCTGCGGTATAATGAAGGCCATGAACACCAAACAGCAACTTCAAGAGGCCTTGAAAGAGGCCATGCGCCAGCGAGATGACCTGCAGAAGCGCACGCTGCGCCTCGCGTTGGCAGCGATCAAGCTCGCGGAAGTGGAGCACGGCGGCGAGTTGGACGAAAATGCGGTGCTCGGCGTACTGCAAAAGGAAATCAAAGCCCGTCGGGAAACCATCGAAGGCGCCCGGCGCGCTGGCCGCGACGACCTGATTGCCGACGCAGAAGCAGAAACTGCGGTGCTGCAGGAATTCCTCCCGCCGCCGCTCACCCCCGAAGCACTGGAAGCCCTGGCGCGTGAGGTCATCGCCGAAGTGGGTGCCACCTCGCCCCGCGAGATGGGCAAGGTGATGGCCGCGCTGATGCCGCGCCTGCAGGGCCGCGCCACCGGCAAGGAAGCCAGCCAGGTGGTGCGTCGCCTGCTGCAAGGCTCCTGATTTTTATGTCCGGCCTGACACCCCCTACGGCATCCCCTGCTTCCGCTTCCATCCACCCCTCGGCCAAGGCGTGGCGGCTGCGGCGCGCCCTGCTCGCGCTGCTGATGCTCGCCGCGGTTGCAGGCATCATGTGGTTGAGCACCGCCGAAGACAACCTCGCCCTGCACGCGGGCGAAGTCGCGCCGCGCGACATCCTTGCCCCTTACAGCCACACCTACGAAAGCGCCGTCCTCACCGAAAAGCGCCGCGAGGCCGCCGCGCAGGCGGTTTCCAAAGTCTATGCTCCGCCCGACGCCAGCATCGGACGCCGCCAGTTGGAACGGCTGCGCGCCGCGCTGACCTTCATTACCGCGGTGCGCGCCGACCCTTACGCCACCCAGCAACAAAAACTTGCCGACCTCGCGGCCATCCAGGGGTTGCACCTTTCTGCCAGCGAGGCACGCTACCTCCTCACCCTCGACGACGAACGCTGGCAAAACATCCAGCAAGAAGCCCAACGCGTGCTGGAAACCATGATGCGCGCGCCTATCCGTGAAGACCAGTTGGAAGAAGCGCGCCGCAACATCCCCGCGTTCATCACCCTCACCATGCCCGAGCGCCAGGCCGACCTGGTCGAGCGGCTGGTCGAAGCCTTTCTCGCCCCCAACAGCCTTTACAGCGCCTCGCTCACCGAGGCGGCCCGCGAAAAGGCGCGGGAAGCCGTGCCCCCCGTGGTGCGGGCCTTCCGACGGGGCGAAACCATCGTCCAGCGCGGGCAGGTCCTGACCCCTGAAGACATTGAAGCACTGAAAGAATACGGCCTGCTGCAAGGCACGGCTCGCTGGCAAGCCATCCTCGCGCCGCTGTTGCTGGTGCTGATTGCTTTCCTGGTGCTGGCGGCCTACATCCGCCTGCGCCGCCCCATGTTGGGCGAAAACATCACCGCGCTGACGATTGCCGGGGGGCTGGGCATTCTCTTCCTGGTGGGGGCGCGCATCACCATCCCTGGGCACATCGTGCTGCCCTACGTCTACCCCTTTGCCGCCTACCCGCTGGTGATGTTCCTGCTGTTCGACGCCGAAAGCGCGCTGGTATTTCTGCTGCCGTTGCTGGCGTTGGGGCTGTATCACCTGCCCCACGGCTTTGAGTTGATGACCTACCACGCCTTTCTGGGCATTGCGGGCGTGGTGCTGCTCAGCCAGGTGCAGCGCATGCGCACCTTCTTCCTCGCCAGCGCGGGCATGGCCCTGACAGGGGGCACGGTGCTGCTCGCCACCCGCCTGGCCTCGCCTTCCACCGACCTGCCGGGCATGATCACCTTGCTGGGGGCAGCGGCGACCAACGGCGTGCTGGCTTCCAGCCTGGCCCTGGTGTTGCATTACTTCCTTGCGCCGCCCCTCGGGCAGATTACGCCCATCCAACTGCTGGAACTTTCCCGCCCCGACCAACCTTTGCTGCAAGAACTGCTGCAAAAAGCGCCAGGCACTTACCAGCACAGCCTGCAAGTCGCCAACCTGGCCGAACAAGCCGCCCGGGCCGTGCACGCCGATGCGCTGCTGGTGCGGGTCGGTGCGTTGTATCACGACATCGGCAAGGTGCTGCGGCCCCAGTTCTTCATTGAAAATCAGCCCCCCGGCAGCACCAACCCCCACGAGCGCCTCTCGCCCGAAGAGAGCGCCCGTATCATCATCGCCCACGTGAGCGACGGGCTGGCGCTGGCGAAAGAACACCGTCTGCCCCGCCGCATTCAAGATTTCATCGCCGAGCATCACGGCACGCTGATCACCCGCTATCAGTATGCCCGCGCGGTGCAAGAGGCCGGCGGCGATGCCAACAAGGTAGACATCGAACATTTCCGCTACCCCGGCCCGCGCCCCCAAAGCAAGGAAACCGCCCTCGTGATGCTGGCCGACGGCTGCGAGGCGCGCGCCCGTGCCGAGCATCCCCCCGACAAACACGAACTGCGCCGCCTGGTGCACGACACCATCACCACCCGCATCCGCGAAGGGCAACTCAGCGACACCCAACTTACCCTGCACGACCTGAAAACCATCGAAGACACCTTCGTCGCCGCGTTGCAAGGGGTTTACCACCCCCGCATCCAATACCCCCAACTGCAGGAAAACCGCGGCCAGGCGACCATTCCTGCTTCCGAAGCGCGGGCGCTGGCCACGGGCGACCCTGAGCCCCCCGCAACGGAAGACGCCGAGGCTTCTCCTCCGCCGGAAAACGACGACCATGCCCACCATTCATCTGACGATTGAGCCTCCCTACCAGGAAGCCGTGGACGCCGACCTGCTGCGCCGGGCCGCGGTGGCAGCGTTGCAGCAACAGGAAGCCCCGCCCGCGGCGCTAAGCCTGCTCATTACCGACGACGAAACCGTCCGCCGCCTGAACGCGCGCTATCGCGGCATCGACGCGCCGACCGACGTCCTCTCTTTTGAAGACGGCAGCACCGACCCCGAAACGGGCGCGCTCTACCTCGGCGACATCGTGATCGCTTACCCTCGCGCGGCGGCGCAGGCCGCACGCGGCGGCCACCCCATCGCCTGGGAACTTTGCCTGCTGACCGTCCACGGCGTGCTGCACCTGCTGGGGCACGACCATGCCAACCCCGACGAAAAAGCCCGCATGTGGGCAGCCCAACGCCGCATCCTGGAAAGCCTGGGCTGCCCCCTCTCACCACCCTAAGCCTGTCCGCCCCGTTGTCGGGCGGCTTCTGACCACACACGCATGTCTAAAACGCCTTCCCGAATCCAGGCCTTCCGCCACGCCTTCGAGGGGCTGGGCTACCTGCTGCACACCCAGCCCAACGCGCGCATCCATGCCGCGGCCACGGTGGGCGTGGTGGCGCTGGGGCTATGGCTGCGCTTAGAGGCGCGCTCATGGGCGCTGCTGGCCGCTGCCATCACCGTCGTGTGGGCCGCCGAAGCAGGCAACACCGCGCTCGAAGCCCTGGTCGACCTGGTTTCGCCCGAAGTCCACCCCACTGCCAAAGCTGCCAAAGACACCGCCGCCGCCAGCGTGCTGCTGGCCGCCAGTGGGGCTGTGGTCATCGGCCTGTTGGTGCTGGGGCCACCCTTGTGGCACCGCCTGGCCGCCTTCCTGCCTTGAGAAAAGCCCATGCCTTCTTCAGACGCTCTCCCCCTCGATTACCGCGCGGCTGGCGGCGTCATCGTCCGCCCCTCGCAAGAAGTGCTGGTACTGGAACGCCCCGCACGCGGCGAAATCCGCCTGCCGAAAGGCCACATCGACCCCGGTGAAGCCCCTTTGCAAACCGCGCTGCGGGAAATCGCCGAAGAAAGCGGCTTCCAACGCCTTCGCCTGCTGGCCGACCTCGGCACGCAGCGGGTAGCCTTCCCCTACCAGGGCCGCACGTGGGTGCGCGAAGAGCACTATTTCCTCTTCCTGCGGGAAGGCCCCACCGAACCGGACACCGCGGCCGAAAGCCAGTTCATCCCTCGCTGGGTCTCGTGGGAAACTGCCGAAGAGATACTGAGTTTTGAGCCCGAGCGGGAATGGGTACGCCGCGCCCGCGCGGCCTGGGCCCGCCACCTGCCCCCCGCCCCTTTTCACGCTGGAGGTCACGCATGACCCTTTCTTTCCGTTTTGGCACCGTGGGCACGCCCAAATCGGCGCCGAAAAAGCCCGGCGGCAGCGTAGGTGCGATTTTGCGCCTGCGCGAACTCGGCCTCGACGCACTGGAACTCGGCTGGGTGCGCGCCGTGCGCGTGAGCGAAAAAACCTGCGCCGCCATCAAAGCCACCGCCGCCGAGCACGACGTCGCGCTCAGCGTGCACGCGCCCTACTTCATCAACCTCAACGCCGACGACGAAGAATGGCCGAAATCGCGCAAGCGGCTGATGGACGCCGCTTATTACGGCTTCCTGGCCGGTGCGACCGATATTGTGTTCCACCCGGGTTCGTACTTTGGCCGCCCGCCCGCTGAGGTGCTGCCCAAGGCCATCGCCCGCCTGGAAGCCGTGGCTGCCGAACTGCGCGAGATGGGCGTGGAAGTCACCCTGCGCCCGGAAACCATGGGCAAAAGCGCGGTCATCGGCTCGGTGGAAGACACCCTCGCGATGAGCCAGGCCGTGCCCAGCGTGGCCCCTTGCCTCGATTTCGCCCACCTGCATGCCCGCCCCGGCGACGGCAGCATGAATTCCTACGACGAGTGGGCCCGCGTGCTGGAAGCCTACGGCAACGCCCTCGGCGCTGACGCCTTACGCCATCTGCACATCCACCTTTCGGGCATCGAATACGGCCCCAAAGGCGAGCGCAACCACCTCAAATTTGAGGAAGCCGACCTGGACGTGCAGGCTATCTTCCGCGCCCTCAAAGATTTCGACGCCGCGGGGCGCATTTTATGCGAAAGCCCTGTGCTGGAAGAAGACGCCCTCTTGCTCAAGCAATGGTGGCAACAACTTGTCGCTGCATCCTGACCTGCAACCTGCAACCTGCATCTTGCACCCTGCAACCTGCATCTTGCATCTTGCATCTTGCATCTTGCACCCTGCACCCTGATTTCCGGAGGAAACCCCATGCCCGTCAAACATGCTCATGAAGTCCCCTACCAACCCGTCAACGCCGGCAAGGACACCACCATCCAGATTCTGATTTCTCCCGAAGAAGGGCCGCACTTCGCCATGCGGCGCTTCACCATGAAGCCCGGCGGCGGCATGCCCCGGCACACCAACGCGGTGGAGCATGAACAGTACGTCCTTCAAGGGCACGCCCGCATTACCTTGGGCAACGAAACCTACGAAGTGCATGCCGGCGATGTGGTGTTCATCCCCGCTGGCGTGCCGCACTCTTACGAAAACATCGGCAGCGAAGACTTTGTCTTCCTCTGCCTGGTGCCCAACCTGCCCGACGAAATCAAAATTCTGGAATAAATTCTGAACCCAGCCCCAACCTGCGGCTTCAAGGCGGGGGATTTGACAAAACCCGCCCGGTCGCGGTATGCTTGGGGCGTCCCCGAGTGGGTCCGACGCGGCAACGCCCTCCGAACCGGGTCAGGTCCGAGAGGAAGCAGCCCTAAGGAGGTTCCGTTGGGTGCCGTCGGGTTGCCTGCTCGGGGGCTTTGACGTCAATCGAAACCCCACGGCGATCCCATTACAGGCCCTCTGAGGGAACAGGTGAAGGGAACACCGTCATCTCCAAAGCCTGCTGCGGCTGGCTTCGACACTCCCCAGCCCCTCTCGGGCATTTCGACAGGCTCTTATAAAACAAACACACAGCGCCCTCTCGGCTGAGAGGGCGCTGTTGCATTTTCAAGCGTGATAGAGATTAGTGGTTGCCTTCGTGTTCGTGCTCACCTTCAGGGGTGGCGGTAGGGTTGCCCATGCCCCACATGAAGGGCGGTTCCGGAGTCTCGGTCGGCTCCATCGTTTCAGTAGGTTCCGGGGTCTCGGTCTGCTCTTCCATCGTCTCGGTGGATTCCGGGCTCATGGTGGGCTGACCATTTTGTTCTTCGTAGCGGTTGGTGTTTTGCTCCTGGCGGCTCATGAAGTTGATGGCTTTGGCGTTCAGGCTGCCGTCGCTTTCGGCCTCAGCGACCACCATCACCCGGTCACCCGGCACGATCTGACCCTGAATCTTCGTGTCTTCGGTGATGTTGAGGGTCCGCCCGGCGACCACCCACTGGTCAGCGTTCTGGGCTTCGACCACGCCCTGGAAAGTGATCACCTGCTTCATCTCACCCTGGTGGGTTTCCTGGTTGCCCTCGGTCTGAGGGATGACCTTGGCCTGCACTACCATGGCCTGCCCATCGGGGTCAACATAGCCGTGCACTTCGACCATATCACCGACCTGCACATCGCCTTTCACTTTGGCGTCTTCGGGGACCACCACGCTCTTCCCGTTCACGACCCAGGTGTTGCCGTCGATGCTTTCCACGGTGCCTTCCACTTTGAAGATCTCGCCTTCGGCATGGCTGCCCGCTGCGCTCATGGCTTCACCAGCGTGCTGCTCGGCCTGCTTGGCGGCCTCTTCACCCTGCTGGGCGGCTTCCTGTTGCATCTCGCCAGCCTGTTCCTGAGCCTGTTTCTCAGCCTGCGTGGCGTGGCGCTCGGCTTCGGCGTAGGCTTCCATTGCCCGCATCTGCGCTTCTTCAGTGTGCTGCAACGCTACTTGCAAGGCTTGCTTACTATGCTCGTCGGCATGGGCTTCCGCTTGCCGCAGCATTTGGGCAGCGACATCGGTCATCACAGCCACCCGGGCGGCTGCATCGGCCTGGCCTCGCTGGGCCATTTGCTCGGCAATCTGCTCAGCGGCCTGCAGGTGCTCGGCCATGTTCTGCGTCGCCTGCGGGATCATGTCGGTGCGGCCTTCCGCCACCAGGGTTTGAATCTCGGCCGCGCGTTCCTGGGCAAATTCCAGGTGCAGTTCGGCCTTCGCTTGCGGATTGGTGGTGAATGCCAGTTCGGCTTGTTCGACCACCTCTTTCACGGGGTACAAAGTATCCCCAGGCAATGCGTCCTGCGACGCGTAGGCTGCGGCTGCGCCGCCGCCGAAGATGACACTGATTGCCATCAGGGCTGCTACTAAAATGTTGACCATTTTCAGGCCCTCCTTTCGCAATTGGGGTTTTGGCTGAATCCACTTCTTGAGACGCCAAAACAGCCCAGAGGATACGGCCTGCTCGGGCAATTTTTCGGGTTTCATTTCCGCCGCCATCTGCAGAAACCGGGCGCGCCCCTCTGCTGCCCGCCGCGGGTCGCGCGGGGGCACATTCTGCAAAGCAGCCAGTTGTTTCCGCAGGCGGGGGTCCAATTCACTCATGGGGTTCCTCCTCCAAAATCCTTCGCAACGCAGCCAGGGCTCGGTGCTGCAAGGCTTTGACTGCTCCGACCGGTTTCTGCATCACCTCGGCGACTTCTTTGAGCGACCACTCCTCCAAAAATCGGAGCACAATCACCTGCCGTTGTTCCGGGGTGAGCAGCCGCAGCGCCGCACGCACCCGCTGCTGCTCTTCCTGTAAAAGCACCTGACTGCTCAACGTCTGCTCATCGCTGCTCAGCGCGTGCGCCAGGTCATCGACGTTCACTTCGGGGGGCGGCTGGCGACGATAATAGTCGGTGATCCAGTTGTGCGCCACCCGATACAAATATGCTTTGAGATGCGTCTTCGGCCCACCGCCATTTCGCAGCGCCTGCAAAAACCGGGCGAACGTTTCGGCCACACATTCCTCGGCAACATCTTGATCGCCTAAAAAACGCATGGCGTAGCGATACAACAGTGGGCTGTAAGCGTCGTAGATGGCAGCCAGAGCGTCCATATCCCATGCACGCGCTGCCGCCAACCATTGAGCCTCATTGTTTGCAGCCATAGGCCTTCCTACTCTCTATGACGCCCCAAAAGGGCAAAGGATACGGCTAACCTGAAGGTACGATGAGCACAAAATGATAAGGGAAGCGGGGATTGTACCGAATCACCCGCCGCTGAGGAAAAGCCGCCCGCACCCGGGCATCGGCGCGCGGCCCGCGGCTCCACGCGAAAATGAACGGAGTGGTCAGCCACGGGTCTTCCAGCGTAAGCAGCGCACCGTAAGGCATCCAATGCTCGGTATGAACAAAAACCACAGCAGGGGTCAGGGCCTGGGCTTCCGGCGTCAGGAAAGGCGCCAGCCGCTCTCGGCTAATGCCGTAAAGGCCGTGCATCATTTGCAGGCGAGGCGGCAAATACCACCGGGCGTTGGCAATCACCAGGAAGGCCAACATGCCGGCCACCATCGCCCCCCGCAGGAAAGCCCAACGGCTACGCGGCGTCCGCGGCGATGGTGCCTTCCCCCGCTTGAGCGGCCAACCTGCCAGCCAGAAAATACCGGTGGCAGTCAGCAAGGTCAGGCTATACAACCCTTCGTAGTAATATCGCGGGCCAAACAACCAGGCCCCCACCCAATAAGCGAGATACACCACCACCAAAGAGGGAAACACCCCCAGCACAGGCCAGGCAAGCACATCACGCCGCACGGCCCAGAGGCCCAAAGGCAGGAAAATCCACGAAAAGCGACCCCACCCGAACAGATCGCCCATGCCCACCTGCAGGCTGAAACGGGTGTTGATCCACCCCATGTGAAGCGTATGGCCGTAACGCCCGTGGCCCGGGCCAAAGCCAATTTTATCGTAAGGCCACCAAAGGGTGTAAGGGTTCCGCAAGGGGTCGCCGGTAAGCGCCCATTGCCAGGCGAAATGCAGCGAAGCCACCCCCGCGGCCGTAACGCCCACGGCCAGCACAGCCTTTCGCTGCCGGGGCGTGCCGCGCCACAGCAGCCAGAGGCCGTGCAAAGCAAAAGGCAGCGCCACGCCCACCGCCGTCCAGGGGCGGGTCAACGCCAGCGCCCCCAAAGTCGCCCCCGTCAGCCAGGGCAGGAAAGCCGGAGGCGGCGCGCCATCATGCCGCGCCAGCCGCGCCCACAAAAGCGCAAAAGCCGCGCTCAGTGCCAACTCCAACGGATGCGAAAGCAGCGAGCCGCTGTTCAGCCAGAAAAAAGGCGAAGTCAGCGTCAGCGCGGCGGCCAACACGCCAACCTCGGGCCGCCAGAGCGCCGCGCCCAGCCTGAAAGTCAGCCACACAGCCAGCCCAGCCAGCAAAGCATTCGCACACGCGGCGCAGCCCAACCGCATCGCCAGCCCCAGCACCACCGGCCACCCCAGGGGATATTTGCCAAACCGCCGCCCGTGCCAATCGACCACAAAGGGCACCAAGAAACTTTGCGGGTCGCCCGGCGGGCTGGGCACGGTCAGTTGGCCGTGAGCCGCCACTTCGGCCTGCCACCAATAGGCAATTTCATCTTCCAGATGGGGCAGGCGCTCGTAAACGTGCGCCGAAACCCACAACGAGCCGGCCACAGCCAGCACGCTGAGCAACAACGCCACTGCTTCCCAGCGGTAGCGGGCAAGAAAACGCTTCACAGCGCTCAAAAACACCATTTCATGCCCTACAGCCCCAAGGCATCACACGCCCACGGCCCGCAGCGCATCCAATACTGCCGCGTGCAGCACGCCGTTGGTCGCCACCACCCCGCGGTTGGCCTCTAACCGACGGCCGCGGCTGAAATCGAGGGGGCGGCCTTCCATGTCGGTGACCGTGCCGCCGGCCTCTTGCACCACCAACGCCCCGGCAGCCTGGTCCCAAATCTTTTCCCGATAATCGGGGCGGTCGGCCGTAGGCAAACGCAAATACACCTCCGCACCGCCGGCCGCCAGCACGGCATACTTGGCCTGGCTGTCCATCCGTACCGGCTCGGCGGCGCTGCCCAAAGCCTGCATCACGGCCTCGATTTGCGCACCGTTGGTATGCGCGTCCTCAAAGGAACGCAGCACTCGCGCCCTGGCCGGGTCGGTTTCCCCAGAAACCCGCAAACGCCGCCAGGCTACGGGGGCATCCAAAGCCCCCAGCCAGGCCCCGCCCCCGCGCACCGCCACGGCCAGGCAGCCGCCCGGCGCGCCTTCCAGCGAAAGTTCGGGGCAGGCCAGCACCCCCACCTGCACCTGGCCGTCTTCCACCAGGGCAAAGGCCACCGCATACTGGCCGCCCCGCAGGAAGCCTTTGGTGCCGTCAATGGGGTCGAGCACCCAAAAACGCCCCTCGGCAGGGGCTGCGCCGCGGTCAATCCACGCCAGCACCGCCTCGTCATCCACGCCGGGCCGCACCGTGCGCACATATTCGGCCACCTTGGCCGCGACAGCGGCATGGTCGGCGGTGCGCAAAGCCGCGGCGGCCTCTTCGGCCACCAGCGCCTCACCGGGGAAGGCTTCCCCCAACATGGCGGCCACCACCGCCTGGGCGGCAAAGTCGGCCACGGTCACCGGCGAGCGGTCGGATTTGGCAAAGGCTTCGGCGGCCAGGTCGCGCTGAATGCGGCGCACCAGCAGCCCCGCCTGCCGCGCTGCGGCGGCTGCAAAACAGGCCTCTTCCCGCCGTTGTTGCAGCGGGAAGGCTTCACAAAGCGTGACGTCGTTCACAGCATCCTCCTCAGCAGGCGCGTGTGGCTCATTGCCCCGCCGTCAGAATCACGCGCGCCGGCGCACCTTCGCTGCCCACCAGTTTGAGCGGCAGGCAGTAAAGCGTGTAAGCGCCCGCGGGCACCCCCGAAAGATCCAGGGTTTCGATGACCACCACGCCCGCCCCCAGCAAAATGCGGTGCGTGGGCACGGGGTCGTCGTAAGGCGCCACCGAAAGGTAATCCACCCCCACCAGCCGCACGCCGCGGGCCACCAGGTATTCCGCTGCGTCGGCGGTCAGGGCCACGAAATCGGTGTGGAAGGCCGTATCGCCCCGCGCCCACCAGCGCGAGTTACGCGTTTTGAAAAGCACGCGCTCGGCATCGGCAGGCAGGTGAGCGGCTGCCAGCGCCGCGGCGGTAATGTGGCCTTCCAGCCCCGTCAGGTCGACCACATAGGCCTTGCCTGTCAAGGCGCCCAGCGGCAGGGTTTCCACCGTTGCGCCTTCGGCCAGAAAATGGTAAGGCGCATCCACATGAGTGCCCAGGTGCACGCACGCCGCCAGGCGCGACACATTGGCGTCGTGGCCGTCTTCCATCCTGAGGAAGCGTTCCAGCACCGGCTCGGGGTCGCCCGGCCAAACAGGCATGTGCCCCGGGGCAATGGGAATGGTGACATCGTAGATTTTAGACATGGGTCAAGGTGGTTAGATAGTCGGGTAGTCAGATAGTCGGGTGGTCGGATAGTCGGGGGTCAATCCACGAAACGGTATTTCAACAGCGTCCACAAGGCGATGATACCATCGTGGGCTTTGATTTTCTTGCCTTCGGTGTAGTCGCGCGGGTTGAAGGCTATTGGCACCTCGAAAATGCGGTAGCCGCGCTTGAGCACCTTGGCGGTGAATTCCGGCTCGAAATCGAAACTGCGAGCATGTAAGGGCATATCAGCCACCACTTCACGCTTGAACACCTTGTAGCCGGTTTCCATATCGGAAAGGATGGTGTTGTAAAGGATGTTGGTAATCAGCGTGAGGATTTTGTTGGCGACCATGTTCCAGAAAAGAATCGGCCGCCGCGGCGCGCCCAGAAAGCGCGAACCATAGACCACATCGGCCTTGCCTTCGTAAATGGGCTGCAGCAGTTGGGGGTAATGGCGGGGGTCGTATTCCAGGTCGGCGTCCTGAATGATGATCAGGTCGCCGGTGGCATGCCGGAAGCCGGTGCGCAGCGCCGCGCCTTTGCCCTGGTTCCTCTCGTGGTAGTAGACCTTGAGGTGGGGAATTTCGCCGCTGGCTTCCAGTGCCCGCAAAATCTCGCGGGTGCGGTCGGTCGAGCCGTCATCCACCACGACAATTTCGGTGGGGATGCCGGTCGCGGCCACCTGCTGCAAAATGTCGCGAATGGTCTCTTCCTCGTTGTAGGCCGGAATGACCACGGTGACGGTGTGGTTGGATTGCGTTTCAGCCATAGAACTCCTCGAAAACGTTGTCAGAGATCAACTCAAAGCCGCGCGCACCGTGGTGTAGAGGGTTTCGGCGCGCAGGTCGGCCAGAGTGCGGCAGGGGGCTTTGAGGTGCTCGGCCAGCGCGCGAGCATAGCCCTGGTCAAATTCGGCGACTTCCATGTTGAGCACCAGGCTCTGAATGCCTTCGGCGGCAATCTGCTCGGCGATGGTGTAGGCTTCTTCCAGCGGCGGCACGTCAGGGTTGATAGCCACATTGGCCGCGCCGTCGGTGAGCACAATCAGCAGCGGACGGACGTCGGGATGCGCCACTTTTTCGCGCCGCAGCACTTCATAGGCCAGCAGCAACCCTGCCGAGAGCGGCGTTTTCCCGCCAATGGGGATGTTTTGCAGCGCCCGCGAGGCCAGGTCCACCGAATGGGTAGGCGGCAGCACCAGCGTGGCGCGGTTTTTCTGGAAAACGATCAGCCCCACCCGGTCACGGTGCTGGTAGGCATCGGTGAGCAGCGAGAAAATCGCCCCTTTCGTCGCGGCCATGCGCTCGGCCACCGCCATCGACCAGGAAGCATCGACCACGAAGAGAATGAGGTTGGCCGCCTTGCGGACGCGCACCTTTTCGCGCAGGTCGTGGGGTTTGAGGATGAGCGCGGGGGCGTCTGCGGGTGCGTGGGCACGGCGTTCCTGTTGGTACGGCGCCGCCGCGCGCACGGTGGCATCGAAAGCAAGGTCGGTCACTTTGCCGCGGGGCACGCGCGCCCGAATGTAGCGCCCGCTTTTGCGGTCGGTGAGGGTTTGCGAGCGGCGACCGCTTTGGCGGCGGGTGCGGGCATCTTGCGGTGTGGTGAGGGTATGGGGCGTGAGCGCTGCTTGCTGAACGAGGCCGCTGCGCTGGCCGCCTTCCCACCAGCGCCCGTCGCCGGTCTGGAAGACCTCTTGCGGCGCGGCGCGCAGGCTGTCGGCGGCGGCAGGCTGCGCCCCGCCGTCGGCCGTCACGCCCCGAGGACTTTTTTTGCCTTTTCGGCCTCCTGCCGATGCCGTCTTGGCGTGGTGGAAGGCTGGCTTTCCCGCTGGCCGACCAGTTCGTTGAGCCGCTCTTGCAATTCTGCAAAGGTCACTTCGCTCTGGCCGAGGGGCGTGCGCTTGAGGCGGTGCGGCAACGCCAGTTCCGCCGCCAGCATGATGTCGTCGGTGGTAATGGCCGTGCGGCCTTCGTAAGCCGCCTGCGCCCGCGCCGCCTTGAGGATGACCATGTCGGCGCGGTGGCCGTCCACGCCCAGGGAAGCGGTGAAAGTGGCAATCGTGAGCAGGTCGCGGCTGGTATAAGTCACATTGGGCAACAGTTCACGGGCGCGCACGATGCGTTCGGCCAGCACCTTTTCATGCGGCTGCCATGCCTCGCGGAAGCCTTCCGGCGAGGCTTCGAAAGCAATGTTGCGCTCGATGATTTCCACCCGCTGGGCCGGGTCGCTCACGCCGCGGATGTCTACCGCCAGGGCAAAGCGGTCGAGCAACTGCGGGCGCAGGTCGCCCTCTTCGGGGTTCATCGTGCCCACGAGGATGAAGCGCGCCGGATGCCAGAAGGAAATGCCTTCCCGCTCGACGATGTTGACGCCCATCGCGGCAGCGTCGAGCAACAGGTCGACCACGTGGTCGTCCAGCAGGTTGACTTCGTCAATGTAAAGAATGCCCCGATTGGCGGCGGCCAGCACCCCCGGCTCGAAATGGCGCTCGCCGCGCTGGATGGCGCGCTCGATATCCAGGGTGCCCACCACGCGGTCTTCCGTGGCCGAAACCGGCAGGTTGACAAAAGGCACCGGCTTCCAGACCCACTGGTGCGCCAGGTCTTCCCCGGCCTCGGCGCGCGCCTGGCACTCAGTGCACCAGGTTTCCGGCTGGTCGGGGTCACAGCCAAAGCGGCAGCCCTTCACCACCTTGACCTGGGGCAGTAAGGCGGCCAGTGCCCGCGCCGCGGTAGACTTGGCCGTGCCGCGCTCGCCGCGAATGAGCACGCCCCCAATCCGCTGGTCAATGGCGTTCAAAATCAAGGCGCGCTTCATGCGTTCCTGATTGACAATCGCTGTAAAAGGAAAAATCGCCGTCACACAACATCCTTTGAGAGAAAGATTATCGGGCACCCCACAGCCACCCCCGGCCACTCTCTCGCGGCGAGGGCTTCAAAAGCTCCAATCGGCATCATGCGTTGCGGAAAACCACTTCAACGGCTTGCCACCGCTCGCGACAACAGCCCGGGAAGCCGCTGTGCGCGCCCCGATATAGAAATCATCGCACTGCACCTCTGCTATGCCGTGCTTCCGCAGTTATACCACAAAGGTTGCCAACTTTTCTCATCACCTGTTATAATTACCCCATCTTTCAACAACGGAGTTGGTCTTATGGAATGGAATGAAGCCCCTACGGGGCAGGAGGTTGCACCTGAACCCACAGCACCAGAAGCACACGAAGAAGAACCCCAAATGACCATGGAAGACCTTCTGGAAGCAGAAGGCTTTTCCCTGGAGTTTCCCAAAGCGGGGGAAATTCGCACAGGCGTCATCACCAGCATCACCGATAACGAAGTTCTGGTCGGCATTGGCGCGAAATCCGAAGGCGTCATCCCCAAGCGAGACCTGGAACGCTTGAGCGAAGAAGAAAGTGCGGCAATCCAAATCGGGAACGAAATTTCGGTCTATGTGGTTTCGGTAGATAGCGACGGCACGGCCAAGTTGTCGTACACCCGCGCCTTAGAAGCCAAAGACTGGGACGAAGCCGAGCGGATGCGCGACAGCAAGGAAACTTTCCACGGCACTGTTGCCGGGGTCAACAAAGGCGGTTTGGTCGTGCGCTTCGGGCGGTTGCGCGGCTTCATTCCTGCTTCGCAAGTCAGCCGAGAGCGGCGGCTTTCGGTGGGCGGTGGACGCCCCGACAAAGACCTGGAAGCCTGGAAGGCCCTCATCGGGCAGCCCATCGCCGTCCGGGTCATTGAGGTAGATCGCGAGCGCCGTCGGCTCATCCTCTCGGAACGCGCCGCGGCCCGCGAATCGCGCGAAGTGCTCAAAGAGCAACTGCTGGAAACCCTCCAGGTGGGCGATGTGCGTACCGGACGCGTGACCAGCCTGACCAACTTCGGCGCTTTCGTCAACATCGACGGTGCCGACGGCCTGGTGCACCTCTCCGAAATCTCGTGGGAGCGCGTGGGCAAGGCCAGCGACGTGCTCAAAGTCGGCCAGGAAGTCACCGTCAAGGTCATCGAGGTCGATCGCGAGCGCAAGCGCATCGGTCTCTCCATCCGTCAGTTGCAGGAAGACCCCTGGAAGCAGAAGACCAAGGGGCTGCGCGAAGGCATGCTGGTCAACGCGGTTATCACCCGGTTGGAAAAGTTCGGCGCCTTTGCTCGCCTGGAAAACGGCCTGGAAGGGCTGATTCACATTTCCGAACTGAGCACCCAGCATGTAGAGCACCCGCGTGAGGTCGTCCACGAGGGCGACGAGGTCACCCTGCGCATCGTGCGCATCGACCCTGAGCGCCGCCGCATCGGCCTGAGCCTGAAGAAGGTGGATTCCCTCGCCTACGCCGACCTTGACCTGCGGCTTGCAATGGAAGAAGCCGAAGAGGTGCTGGAAGGCATCTTGCAGGAAGGCGAGGCCGCCGAAGCCGAGGCTGCCGAAGCCCCAGCAGAAGAAGCCGCCCCCGAAGCCGAAGTCGAAGCGCCCGAAGCCGAAGCAGAGGCCAGGGCGGAAGAAGAAACCGAAGCCAGCGAGGAAGCGGCGAGCGAATAACGCCACCCGCACCTTCCCCCAAACAAACACAAGCGCACCCGCGAAGGGTGCGCTTTTTTTTGAATGGCCCGGATGGAAAACCTTACTTCGCTGCCGCGCCGCGGCGCGCCCGCCAGGCTTTGTAATATTCCCACACGCCCGGCAACACCGAGACCGCAATGATGCCGATGATCACCAGACTAAAGTTGTCTTTCACCACCGGAATGTTCCCAAAGAAATAACCCAGTCCCAGGAACAAGCCCGTCCATGCCACCGCCCCCAAGACGTTGTACGTGATGAAGTGGCTATAAGTCATGGTGCCAATGCCCGCCACAAAAGGCACGAACGTGCGCACAATCGGCACAAAGCGCCCCACCACAACGGCAAAACCGCCGTACTTCTCATAAAACTCGTGCGTACGGTCGAGGTGCTCTTTTTTGAGGTATTTGATTTCACCTGAAAATGCCCGAGGGCCAATGAAATGCCCCACCCAGTAATTGACCGTATCGCCCAAAATCGCGCCCGAGGCCATCACGAGGAACAACAGCGCCAGGTTGAGGTCGCCCAGGGCGGCAAACGTGCCCGCGGCAAAAAGCAGCGAATCGCCGGGCAAAAAAGGCGTCACCACAAAGCCGGTTTCCAGAAAGAGCGTGAAGAACAACAGCGCGTACGTCCAGCCGCCGAACGTTTGCAGCACCGTGGCAAGGTGCTTGTCGAGGTGCAGAAAAACATCAATCACAAACTGAAGCCAGTTCATCGTCCCTTCCTTGAAACAAGATGAGCGGCATTATAGCACATTACGGCCAATGCGCACCATTGAGCCGAATTTTAACGCTCAACAGGTGGTCACCCACGGTCAACGCGCGCACCACATCCATCCCCGTCACCACCTCCCCAAAAATCGTCGCGTGCCCATCATACTGCGGCAAGGCTTTCAAAGTGATGAAGAACTGGCTGCTGTTCGTTTCGCCGCCCGCGCTGTAAAGGGCAACCACGCCGGGATGGTCGAATTTCAAATCGGGGGCAATTTCCAGCCCGAAAGTATACCCCGCATTCCCGTAGCCGGTGCCGGAAGGATCGCCCGTGCGGACGAGGTCGGCCGTGGCTTCCAGAATCGGGCTGTTGTCGTACCACCCGTGAGCAGCCAGGAAAGCGAAACTGTTGACGGCCGCGGGGGCCTGATCAGGGAAGAGCCGCAGCGTGACCACGCCGCGGGTGGTGAGCAGGTCGGCTTCCACCTTCGCATCGGGCGAAATGGCTCGCGGGGGGCAGGCGTGAAACTGGTGGGCTTCCAAAATCTTCAGCCGCACCACCGCATCCAGATCCTTGAAATCCAGCGGGCCGGTGTAAAGTTGGGTGTTGATGTAGAGCATGGGCACGGCGGGCAGGTTGTGGTTGATGCCGTTTTGCCAGGCGCGCTGTATCAGGTCGCGAATCTCCTGGCTTTGCAGGTCGTGCTGAAAACGGTTGGTGTCCAGCCCCAGGCGTTGAGCCGCATTTTGCAGGTCAGCCAGGAAAGCCTTGCCGTCCATCCCCGTCCACCGCGTCTGTTCGGCGAAGAGCAGGTCGTGCATCTCCCAGAACTTGCCCTGACGGGCCGCGGCTTCGGCAGCCTGAGCAGCCAGGGCAGCCTTGTCGTGCAGGTTGAGCAGCGGGAAATGGCGGAAAACCAGCACAACCTCTTGCGAATGCGCCTGCTGCACATGCCGCAACACCGGCGCGAGTGCAGCGCACGAAGTGCATTGGAAATCGCTATACACCACCAGAAACACCGCCGCCTGCTGGGGATTGCCGAGAATGTGGTCGTAAGCGGTCAGATATTCCTGGGCCTCACGCGCCGGTGAAACGCCTTGCCGCGAAGCGCGGCAGGGAATGGTGGGCACAGGCGTCGGTGTGGGCGTGGCGGCCGGGGCAGCGGTCGGCGGAGGAAGCGGGGTTGGCGACGGCGTGGCAGGGGGTGTGGCAGGCGCACAGGCGCCCAACAGCACCGCAATTCCTGCGGCCATCAGCCAGCGCCCCAGGTGGTGAGCAATGAGCAAACGGAAGGCTCTCATCGGCAACTTCCTTTTCCAGAAAGGGCAAAGGTCTGCCACGATTTTACCGCACCCCCCAGGCGTCGTCGTAGGGCGGGATGGCATCCCGCCCTACGAGGGAGAAGTAAGCCTGCCACACCACGACCGGCAGCGCCGCGACGTGGCATGCCGTCCTACGGCGAAGTCAGTGCAAACACCATCGAAACCGTCGCCGTCACGGTCAACTGGCCTCCACTGACCGGCACTTCACCCGCGGCTTTCGGCGCAGCCATCATCACCTCAGCCCGTTCCACAGGCTGCACCAAACTCTGGAACGAAATGGTCTGCACCTCACCCAGTTTTGCCCCTGCGGCTTCGGCAATGGCTGCCGCCTGCGCCTTGCCCTGCTTCACGGCTTCCAGCCGCGCCTGCTCCAGCAAGGCCGCCCGGTCGCTGACATCAAAGCGGATGCCCTGCAGGCGGTTCGCGCCGTTTTGCACCACGGCGTCCAGCACCTGCCCTAACTTGTCCAGGTTGCGCACGGTGATCTGCATGGTGTTGTCCACCACATAGTAGCGGGCAATGACCTTGCCGTTCTTATCCCGCTCTTCGCGCTGGTAGAGGGACACCGAAGTGGTGCGGATGTCTTTCTTTTCAATGCCGAACTGCCCCAGGGTTTGATACACTTTGGCGGCCTGGGCGTTGTTGGCGCTGAGGGCATCGGCCGCCTGCCTGGCCTGGGTGTGCACACCCACAGTAATGTAGGCCACGTCGGGCGTGGCCGTCACCGAGGCCTGCCCACTGACCGTGATGGTGCGTTGCGGGGGGCAGTTCGTGGCTTCCGGCAAGGGCGCAGCCTGCACGCGATGAGAAAACGCCCCCACCGCCGCAGCGAAGGCTAACGCCAGCACGACAACGCCTGCAGCGATTCCTGCCATCCATTGCTTGGACATAAGACACCTCCTGAAAAGGGTTCCGGTATTCTTGTGAGTGCGTGTTGCGATGGATAGACGCTCCACGGCGGGAAAAGGTTCCGGTGATGGTACAATTTGTGTCGCCTACCCACAAAGACGAAGCCCAGGCAACCGGGCGGCCCACCAACAAAACGCCGGCCACCCTTTCCTATTGTATTCCCTTTTGCGAGCGAGAAGATGCGCAAAGAAGTGCTCACGTGGAACGACGTCGATGCTCTGATTGACCACCTCATCCCCCAGTTTGATGTGGCCTTCGACGCGATGGTGATGATCAGCCGCGGGGGCATTGTGCCCGGCGGCATCCTGGCCGAAGCCCTCGGCCTGACCCACATTCTGCTGGCGGCGGTGGACTTTCCGGCGCAGATGGCCATGGCCCGCGCCAAACTGGTCGCCTGGCCGAAATTCATCCAGTTCCCCGATGAGCCGCTGCTGGAAGGCCGCCGCACGCTCATCGTGGACGATGTGTGGGGCTCCGGCCGCACAATGACCGCGGTACGGGCGCGGGTGGAAGCCGCCGGCGGCATCCCCTACACCTGCGTGCTGCACTTCAACCCCCATCGCAGCCTGTTCGGCGCGTTGCGCCCCGACTTCTACGCCGCAATGACCGATGCCTACATCGTCTACCCGTGGGAAATCCAGCGCGGCGGCGACAAAGTGCTCGCCGACCCGGCGGGTGTGGGGTAAGCGGAAGCCATGAACATCGACCGTCGCCTGATGGCACTGCTGCGCGGCCCCCGCGTGGCCTTCGGCATCACCGTAGGGCTGGGCATCCTGGGCGGCTTCCTCATCGTAGCCCAGGCCGCGCTGGCGGCGTGGATGGTCAACGCCGTCTTTCTGGAAAAAGCCGCCCTGACCGACCTGCGCTGGGCAGCCCTTGCCTTCGTCGGCGTGTTGGCGGCGCGGGGGGCGGCTTCCTGGGGGGCTGAGGTGAGCGCCTTCCGGGTCGCTGCCGACGTCAAACGCACCCTGCGGGAACGCCTGCTCGCCCACCTGGCCGCCCTGGGGCCGGTTTACACCCACGGCGAGCGCACCGGCGAACTCACCAACACCCTCACCGAGGGGCTGGAAGAACTGGAAACCTACTTCCGCCACTACCTGCCCCAGGTGGTGCTCGCCGCCGCCGTGCCGCTGCTCGTGCTGGTGCTGGTCTTCCCGCGCGATTGGTTCTCCGGGCTGATTTTGCTGTTCACCGCCCCGCTCATCCCCCTCTTCATGAACCTCATCGGCAGCATCGCGCAAAGCCTGACCGAAAAGCAATGGAAACAACTCAACCGCATGAGCGCCTTCCTGCTGGATGCGCTGCAAGGGCTGACCGCGCTGAAAATTTTGGGGCGCAGCCGTGAATACATCCGGCGGGTGGAAGAGGTGAGCGACCGCTTCCGCCAGACCACTTTGGAAGTGCTGCGGGTGGCCTTCATCTCGGCGCTGGTGCTGGAATGGGTGGGCACGCTGAGCACGGCGGTGGTCAGCGTGGGTATCGGCCTGCGGCTGCTCTACGGACGGCTAACCTTTGAGCAGGCGTTTTTCGTGCTGCTCCTCACGCCGGAATTCTACTTCCCGCTGCGGCAGTTGGGGGCGCGCTTTCATGCCGGCATGGGCGGTGTGGCCGCCGCGGAGCGCATCTTCGGCGTGCTGGAAACCCCACCCCTGGCCGCCGCGCCCGAGGCCGCAAGCAGGGAAAGCCCCCCGGCGGCGCGGCTTTCCCCCGCCGCGGCGGCTGCCATCTTCCCGCTGCGGCTGGAAAACGTCACCTACACCTACCCCGACGGCGGCGAAGCAGCCTTGCAAGGGGTGAGTTTCACCATTGAAGAGGGGATGCAGGTGGCGCTGGTAGGGCCAAGCGGGGCGGGCAAGAGCACCATTGCCTACCTGTTGCTGCGGTTCATCGTGCCCCAAAGCGGCGAAATCCTGGCCGGTGCGCAACGCCTGGCCGAAATTCCGGCAGAAGCCTGGCGGCAATGGGTGGCCTGGGTGCCGCAGCAGCCCTACCTCTTCAACACCACCGTGGAAGCCAACATCCGCCTGGCCCGCCCCGACGCCTCCCGCGAAGAGGTGGTGCAGGCGGCGAAAATTGCCCGCGCCGACGAATTCATCCGCGCCCTGCCCGAGGGGTACGAAACCGTGGTCGGCGAGCAAGGGGCGCGCCTGAGCGGCGGGCAGGCGCAGCGCATTGCCCTCGCGCGGGCGCTGCTGAAGAACGCGCCCTTCCTCATCCTCGACGAACCCACTGCCAGCCTCGACCCGGAGCACGAAGCCGCCATCCAGGAAGGCCTGCAGGCGCTGCTGGCCCGCCGCACCGCGCTCATCATCGCCCACCGGCTGCACACCATCACTGCAGTTGACCGGGTGGTGGTGCTGGAAGGCGGCCGGGTGGTGCAGGTCGGCGCGCCCGACGCCCTGGCCGCGCAGGAGGGGCTTTTCCGGCGGCTGCTGGAAGCGCGAAACACCACCCCATGACCCTTTGGCACTGGCTTTTCCCGCTCGTCGGTTACCTGCTGGGCTCGCTGGCGTTTGCCGTCTGGCTGCCCCGCTGCGTCGCGGGCGTCGACATCCGCACGAGCGGCTCAGGGCACGCCGGTGCCACCAACACCATGCGGCACATCGGCTGGGGGTGGGGGCTGGTCGTCTTTGCGCTCGATGTGCTCAAAGGTTACGTCGCCGTAGCGGTGGCACAGGCAGCCGGAGCAGGCCCCCTCATCGTGGCGCTCACCGCCGCGGCAGCGGTGGCCGGGCACATCTGGCCGGTGTTCGCCGGTTTTCGCGGCGGCATGGGGAACGCCCCCACCTTCGGCGCGCTGCTGGCCGTTTCTCCGCTGGGCGCGCTGCTGGCCGTGGGATGGCTGATTGCCTGGGTGCTTTTGCTGCACCACACGGCGCGTGGCAACGCCCTCGCCGCGGCCACCGCCTGGGCGCTCTTTTGGGCTGTGGGATTGACCGGCGCGCCGCTGGCCGTGGCCATTGCCCTGGCACCGGTGGTCACCCTGCGCTTTGCTCAAGACTGGCAACGCCAGTATCGTGAACTGTGGCTCGACCGCCCCGCCAGGGAACCCGACGAGGGGCGCACACCCCCATCGTAAAGCCCCCGCGCTGGGAAGTTTATTCCCACCCCTGCAAGCGGAACGCCCGCACTGCCCAGTCGGCCAGGCGGGGGGCGAAGCACTGCGCCCAATAGAGCAAGCGCGCCTGAAAGGGCACGATGACCTCGGCGCGGTTGCGCTGCACCGCCCGCACGATGGCCTGCGCCACGGCTTCCGGCGGAATCTTGGCCGAGATCCACGGCACTTTGAGGTCGGCAATCATCGGCGTATCTACCCGCCCGGGGAACACGGTGCTGACGCCCACGCCGGTGCCGTGGAGTTCCTGCCGCAGCACATCGCCAAAGCCGCTGAGGGCAAACTTGGCCGCGACGTAAGGAGCATCGGGGGGCAGCCCCTTTTTGCCATCCATGGAAGTGACCAGCACGATATGGCCTTCGCCCCGCGCCAGCAGGTGCGGCAGGGCTTCCAGCACCAGATACACCCCACCATAGAAGTTGACGGCCAGGGAACGTTCCAGCAAATCGGGGGTGAGGTCGCGAATTGGGCTGCGGAGGTACACCCCGGCATTAGCCACCACGCCATCCAGGCGCCCAAAGTGCTCACGGGTGCGCGCCACCAGCGCGGCTACATCGGCGCGGCGGGTAACATCGGTGGGCACGGTCAGGGCTTCCCGGCCCAGGGCGCGCACCCGCGCGGCCACGACTTCCAGCGCTTCAGGACGGCGCGCGGCCAGCGCCACATGCGCCCCGACACGCGCGAAAGCCCGCGCTGCGGCAGCACCAATGCCGCCAGAAGCGCCGGTGATGATGATGACACGGTCATGGAGATCTTTCATCGCACCCTCATAGCAAGGAAAAACCGTAACTGCTCAGCCTCGGTAAGGAGAAACCACAGATTACGCAGAAAAACATCCACCAATTGCACAGATTAGCACAGATTGGGAAAAAACGCTGAAAAGCCCAACGCTCCCGTCCGTTTCTTGGCGGCCTTGGCGCCCTAAAAATCCGCGGCCATCCGTTTTATCCGCGTGATTCGCGGCCTGTTTTTCCAGAGCTGAACAGTTACGAAAAACCACAGATTGCACAGACTCCGCAGAGCACCACCCACCAATGGACTAACTAACCGACTAACCGACGAACCGCCTCATTGCCGCCCCTCCCTATCAAAACGTGAAACCGTACATCTCGGCCACGCCGGCACACAGGCGGGCCAGGTCTTCCCGGCTCAGCCCCCACTGTTCCAGCGTGTATTTGTTCGGGCTGCGGTAAGCCCGCACGCGGGCGTCTTCGGCTTCCAGATAGCGCGCCAGCGCGGGCGGCATGGCGAGTTCCAGTTGCTCGTAAATGCGGTGCACCGTCTGGCGGTAATTTTGCGTCAGGTCGCGAAAGCCAACCCGCACATAACGGTTCGGGGGCAGGTCGGCCAGGTCTTCGTGTAAACGGCGATACCAGAGGCAATACACCTCAGCCAGGATACGGGCCTCCCGCCGCACATCGCCGGGGCAGCCGTTCATGCGCCAGTGGCCGTACCACAGCGCCACCGCCGAAGGGATGACTTCGGCCGGATGGCGCACCAGATGGATGAATTTGGCATCGGGGAAGGCGGCGCGCAGGTCGGGCATGGCCGAAGAGAAGGTGGGCGGTTTGCTCAGATGCCGCCCGCCGCCGTGCGCGTAGAGGTGACGCTGCAACATGCTGCGGTAGAAGGCCATTTCCTGGCGGCGGCGCTTTGCGGGCACCCGGCGGGAATAATCGGCGTAATCGGCCAGCAGTTCCGGGAAAGGGAAGAACGCCAGCAGGTCGTAGCAGGCCGCCTGGTGCAGCAGCAGTTGGACGTCTTCCTCAGGCTGCAGAAAACTCAGGCGATGGACGCGAAAGTAATCGCGTGCGTTGGGCATCTGGCTCCAACGGGCTTCCAGACGCACCCAGCCACGCTGCAAAGGCTGCCCCAGCCGATCATCCAGCGCTTTTACCGCCCAGGCAAGTTTGCGCTGCACCACCGAGGGCGCCAGCAGGCTTTCCCACAAATCCATCGGCACGAACTGGGGGTCGCGCTGCAAGGTACGCATGAGCAAGGTGGTGCCGGAACGCTGGGTTGCGGCAATGAAAACCGGCTCGCGCACTTCCTGCCGCCGAAAACCGGGGAAGAGCAGGCGGTCGGCTGCCCAGGCAAGGCGGTGCGCCGCCCCTAGCAGGGGGTAGAACAGCAGCATTTGGGTAACGAGGAAACCCACGCGCTGCGGGCACAGCCGCCCGGGCGTGTTGCGAGAGCGGAAGAAACTATGGGAAAGCAAGCGCAGCATCAGGCGGGCGTTGAAGGTCATGCCGCTTTCCTCCGGCGAAGATCAGGGCAGGGTCACCAAAATGAGTGTGCCTACCAAAACGCAATAAACGGCGAAAACATACAAACTGTGGCTGCCGAGGTAGCGCAGCAGCCAGCGGATGGCGAGATAGCCCACCGCGGCGGCCGTCAGGAAACCCACCAGCACCGGCAGCCAGGCGGCGCCCAGGGCAGGCAGGGTGAGCAAGTCCTTGAGCGCGACCACCCCCGCCCCCAGCATCACCGGCACGGACATGAGGAAGGAAAAGCGCGCCGCGGTCGGGCGGTCCAGGTGGCGCACCATGCCGCCGCTGATGGTGCTGCCGCTGCGCGAAACGCCGGGAAACAGCGCCAACACCTGGAACAGCCCCATCACGAGGGCGTCGCCCCAGTTGAGTTGAGCCAGGTTGCGGCGACGGCGGCCGACGAGTTCCCCCAGCACCAGCAGCGCCGCCGTGCCCCAGAGGAAAAAGCCCACCGCTCGCGGCGAGGAAAACGCCGCTTCCACCGAATCTTTCAGCCACAGCCCCCCGGCCACCGCGGGCAGCGTTGCCAGGATGAGATACCACCCCAAACGGGCCTCGGCGGTTTCCAACGGGCGGCGGCGGGCCAGGGCTTCCAGAAAGCCCACCGTGATGCCCCAGAGGTCATCCCAGAAATAGACAATGACCGCCAGCAGGGTGCCCATTTGCACCAGCACATCGAACACAAAGGCCACATCTTTCGGGAAGTGCCAGCCCAGCAGGTGCGGCACCAGCACCAGATGGCCGGAACTGGAAATCGGCAGGAACTCGGTCAGACCCTGCACGATGCCCAAAACGAAAGCCTGGAAAAGCGTCATCTCAACCTCCGGGGGCCCGGTATGCAGTGTTCCTTACCATGCAGGCGGGGCAGGATGCCATCCCGCCCCGCCCCCAGGGTTACGGCTTGACATAGACATTGTAGGCCAAAATGTAATCGCCGGCGGGGTAGTCATCCTGGCCATCGTTGATTTTCTGCGTGAAAGTGGCCTTGATGCTGAGGTGGTGCTCGCCGGCAGGCCAGTCTTTCAACACGGCATACACCAGGCGGCACGAAAGGCCCTGCCTGGTCTGATACTCGTAAGTCGAGAGGGCGTCAGCAGGCACGACCTGGCCGTCCAGGGTGAACGTCAGTTGAATGTGCTTGAAGTTGTCGGCGAGGGTGTCTTTGTCGCTGGCGCACCAGCCATACGACCACACCAACGGCTTGGTGCCATCGCTCACCGGCACGGTGTAGGTGATGGTGCCCGGCCTGGCAAAGTCTTCTGCCGTGGGTTTCTCGCGCGCCAGGTCTTCCAGGAACTTGGTGCCGCTCAGCAAATACCCTTGCGCTTTGTCGGGGGCCACCAACTGCGGCGGGCCCGAAGGTTCAATGCCCGCGCCCGCGGGCTTGAGGATGGCTTCCTCGGCGACCTTGAGCACGACGTCGTCGTCCCGCAGCAGGGTCTTGGGGGTCAATGGCACCCGCAGGGTGGGCTGCACGCCCTGGCCTTCCAGGAAGAGCGAACCGTCGGGGTTCACAAAGCGCCCCGTGGGAATCTGCATAGAAAGGCCATCGGGCATCTTGATTTGCCCGCGGGAAACCTCGGCTTCCGTGCCGCTGGTGGGGTATTCCCCAATCACCATCGCGCCGGGCACTTTGCTGAAGCCATAGGCTTCCAACTCACAGGCGCTGTAACACGCGGGCCCCACCAGCACGGCCAGTTTATCGAAGTGATATTGTTCTTCGTTGGGCAGGAACTTGTCCGGCTCGCCTTCCGGCTCGAACTTGCCGGTCTTGTCGCTGTAGTATTCCAGTTGACCGAGGGTGATGGTCTTTTTGGTGAAGAAACCCGCCAGCCCCAGCGGTGCGCCGCCGCTGTTGTAGCGCATGTCGATGATCAGCCCCGGCACCTTCTTCGCCTGGAACTGCTTCAGCGCCCGCTCGAACAGCCGGATGATGAGGTTGAGGTCGTCGTAGTTGGAATTGATGCGGATGTAACCCACACCGGAATCCAGAATGCGGTAGTCCACCGGCAGGTAGGTTTGCTTGGGGGCATTGTGGTAAATGGAAGTGTAGTTGAAACTGTCGCGCTCGGCAACGGCGGTCAGTTTCACCGTCTTGGGCTGCTGTGTGCCGGGGTTGATGAAGGTCACCGTGGCTTTGTCGCCGGGCTGGGCGCGCAGCAGGTAACGCGCCTGCTGGTAGCGCAGCGCCCATTCGGTGGACATCGGCAGCGACCACGGCTTGATCTTTTTCAGCGCCTCGTCAATCGGCTGGCCGTTGAACTCGGTCACGATCGCGCCCTTCTGGATCCCCGCCTCATCGGCCGGGCCGCCCTTGAGCACATACACCACCAGATAGCGGCCATCGTCCATCCGCCGAATGGCGAAGCCATAGCCGCCTTCAGTGGCCTTCATGAAGAGCTGATAGCCGTACTCGGTCATGCTGAGGCCCACGTGGCCGTCTTTGAAAGCCCAGGTGAAATCGCGCAGCGCCAGCCAGAAGGCGTTGGGGTCGTTGTTCTTTTGAGCCTCCTCGACCCGCGGCTTGAGTTCTTTGTAAAGGGCGTCCCAATCCGGTTCTTTGTTGGGATACCCATTGAAGGCGTACTCCTTGCGGGCAAACGCGAACAGTTTGTCGAAGGCTTCGGTATAGGAAAGTTTAGAGAAGTCCTTGATTGCCGCCTCTTTCGGCTCGTAGAGCGTCAGGTCGGCCACCTCGGCGCGGATGAATTTGAAAGGCTTCTGGTTGAGGTCGACGATGGTATAACCCGCCGGAATGGGCGCGACGGGGTCGTCTTTGGTAAAGAGTTTGCCATCGGGGCCAAAGCCGGTGGGGAATTCCTGCTGGCTGTCAGGCGCCCACACCACCAGTTTGCCGCCGATGACTTCATCCTGATTTTCCGAATCGGTTTTCACGGAAGCCAGATACCCCGGCCAGCCGTAAGAGCGGTCGTCGCCTACCGAATAAGGGCCGCCGGTCAGGTTGGGCCAGTAACTGACGGCGAAAATCTGCACGCCTTTGTCCTTGTGGCCGTTGTTGTCCACATCGGCAAAGTGGGCTTCAGGGCGCGCCGGCAATTCGATTTCATAAGTGCCATGCTTGGCTTTGGGGTCGAGTTTGAGATACCCCAGCACCTGCGATTCCACCGGGATTTCCCAATCGCGGTTGCGGGTGACAAAGCCGTACATATCCACCAGCGCCACGGCCTGCTCGACGTAGTAGGTCGTAATGATGTCGTTGGTGTAATCGAATTCGCCGGTAACCTTCACGGCGCTGGGGCCGCTGATGGCAGGCAGCGGCGTCGGCGAAGCCGCGGCAGCGGGAGCAGCCGTTGCCTCAGACGGCGTCGGCGAAGGAATGGGCGTCGCCGGACCGCAAGCAGCCAGCAAAAGCGCCGCGGCCACCACAACAAAGAAGACCAAACGCCAAGATTTATGCATCACACGCTCCTCATTCGGACTGAATCGAAAAGGGAACAAAAACCAGCGGGCGCGTTTGTACCTTCCCATCGCGCGCCATGCTCGATTATACACGAACTTGCCAGGAAAGCGTTTATAATGGGAACCACCACTCTCTCCCGCGGAGGTTCCATGCTCACCACCACCCTGTCCAACGGCCTCACCGTTTTCCTCAAAGAAATCCACACCGCGCCCATCATCAGCCACTGGGTGTGGTACCGCGTCGGCTCGCGCGACGAAATCCCCGGCATCACCGGCATTTCCCACTGGGTCGAGCACATGCAGTTCAAGGGCACGCCCAAATTCCCCGCGGGCGTGCTCGACAAGGCCATCTCCCGCACCGGCGGCACCTGGAACGCCTTCACCTACCTGGACTGGACCACCTTCTACGAAACCCTGCCCGCCGACCAGGTGCAACTGGCCCTCGACCTGGAAAGCGACCGCATGGTCAACAGCCGCTTCGACCCCGACGAGGTGGCTTCCGAGCGCACCGTGGTGATTTCCGAGCGGCAGGGCAACGAAAACGAGCCTTCCTTCCTGCTGGCCGAAGAGGTGCAGGCCGCGGCCTTTCGGGTGCATTCCTACCACCACGAGGTCATCGGCGACCTGGCCGACCTGGAAACCATGACCCGCGACGACCTCTACCGCCACTACCGCACCTACTACATCCCCAACAACGCGGTGCTGGCCATCGCGGGCGACTTCCAGGCCGAAGCCATGCTCCAGCGGGTGCAGGAAGCCTACGGCAGCATCCCTGCGGGGGAAGCCCCGCCCCGCCGCGCCCGCCCGGAACCGCCCCAGCGCGGCGAGCGCCGCGTCACCGTGGAAGGCCCCGGCGAAACCGTCTTCCTGCAGGTGGCCTACCACGCCCCCAACGCCACCCACCCCGACTTCTTCCCGCTGCTGGCGCTGGACAGCCTCCTCAGCGGCCCCACCAACCTCAACCTGTTCGGCAGCGGCCTGACCAACAAGACCTCGCGCCTCTACCGCGCCCTGGTAGATACGCAATATGCCGTCAGTGTGGGCGGCGTGCTGCACCCCACCATCGACCCCTACCTCTACACCCTGCACGCCATCGTGCACCCCGACCGCACCGCCGAAGAAACCCTGCAAGCCTTAGACGGCGAAATCGCCCGCCTGCAAGACGCCCCGCCCCCCGAAGACGACCTGCAGCGCGCCCTCAAACAGGCGCGCGCCCTCTTTGCCTACGGCAGCGAGAGCATCTCCAATCAGGCCTTCTGGATGGGCTACAGCGCCATGTTCGCCGACTACGCATGGTACACCCGCTTCCTGGAACGCCTGGAAGCCGTCACGCCGGAAGACGTCCAGCGGGTTGCCCAAACCTACCTGCGCCCGCAGAACCGCGTCGTCGGCGTGTATCTCCCCGCCAACGAGGTTTCCCAATGATCATCGATGCCCATGAAGATTTAGCCTGGAACATGCTCACCTTCGGGCGCGACTACACCCGCAGCGCCGCCGAAACCCGCCGCGCCGAAGCCGAAACCGGCAGCACTGCCCCGCAGGTCAACGGCAACACCCTGCTGGGCTACCCCGACTACCTGCGCGGGCAGGTGGGCATCGTGTTCGGCACCCTCTTTGCCGCCCCCAACCGCCGCAAAGCCGGTCAGTGGGATACGCCCACCTACGCCAACGCCGAAGAGGCCCACCGCCTCTACCGCGCCCAGGTGGAAGCCTACCACCGCCTGACCGCAGAGCATCCCGACAAATTCCGCCTGCTGCGCACCCGCGCCGACCTGAACGCCCACATCGCCGAATGGAAGCAAAAGCCCGCCGAAGCCGCCAAACCCATTGGGCTGGTGATTTTGATGGAAGGCGCCGAGGGCGTCCGCACGCCCGACGAACTGCCCGCGTGGTGGGAAAGCGGCGTGCGCGTCATCGGCCCCGCGTGGGCAGGCACCCGCTTCTGCGGCGGCACCGGCGAGCCGGGCCCCCTCACCGACGAAGGCCGCGCCCTGCTGCGCGGCATGGCCGCGGCGGGCTTCCTGCTGGATCTCAGCCACATGGACGCCGAGGCCGCCCGGGAAGCCGTGGAAACCTACGAAGGCGGCGTGATCGCCAGCCACGCCAATCCCGCCGCGCTGCTGCCCGAAAGCAACAGCAACCGCTTCCTGCCCGACGATGTCATCGACGCCCTCGCCGCCCGCGACGGCGTGATCGGCATCGTGCCCTTCAACCGCTTTTTGGATGCCGCCTGGAAGCCCGGCGACCCGCGCCTCCCGCTGGAAAAGGTCGTAGAGCACATCGACTACATCTGCCAGCGCACCGGCAGCAGCCGCCATGTGGCCCTCGGCTCCGATTTCGACGGCGGCTTTGGGGTAGAAAGCGTGCCCGCGGGCATTGACACCGTGGCCGATTTGCAAAAACTCGCGCCCTTGCTGGAAGCCCGCGGTTATACCAACGACGACATCGCCGCCATCTTCGCCCACAACTGGCTGCGCAAACTCAAAGCGATCTTGCCCTAATTGATTGTGGGCTGACCCCCGCAGGGGAGCGCCCGAAGCCAGGTACGATCTCTCCCTACCCCCGCTCCGGCGAGGCTTCGGCTTCGCTCAACCCGCCGGAGCCGCCCCCTTCCCTCCCTTACGAAGGGAGGGAAGGGGGCAGATGAGCCGAGTGTCAGCGAGGCTCTTCGGGGGATGGGTGAGATTCGCCATCAGGGGCTGATGGCGCTTTCTGAATGACCAAATCCAGCTTGAGAATATCCTAACGAGGTTCCCATGAGCGCCGCTTCTTCCCCCTTTTACATCGCCATCGAAGGCGTCATCGGCGTGGGAAAGACCACCCTCGCCCGCCTGCTGCAGCCCCGCCTGGAGGCCGACGAACTGCTGCTGGAAGTTTTTGAAGAAAACCCCTTCCTTGCCAAATTCTACGAAGACCGCGCCCGCTACGCCTTCCAGACGCAGATTTTCTTCCTGCTCAGCCGCTACCACCAGCAAAACCGCGCCGTGCCCGGCTCCCTGGAAAGCGGCAAGAGCCTGATTGCCGACTACACCTTCGAAAAAGACGCCCTCTTCGCCCGCATCAACCTGGAAGGCGACGAACTCGCGATGTATTATCGCGTCCACGAGGCGCTGGCGGAAAAGATCCCCCGCCCCGACCTGGTAGTGTATTTGCGCGCCGAGCCCGAAGTGCTCATGCAGCGCATCGCCCTGCGCGACCGCCCTTACGAGCGCAACATGGACCCGGCTTACATCACCCAACTGCACGCGGCTTACGAAGACCACTTCGCCAACCACCATCGCGGCGAGCCGGTGCTCACCATCGACACGACCGCGATGGATTTCGTGCGCTACCCCGAGCATTTGGAAGACATCGAGCACCGCATTCGGCGGGCGTTGCAAATGCCGCCGTATCAGAGCCGGTTGCCGATATAGCCGGGTCGTCAGATAGTCGGGTAGTCAGGTAGTCGGACAGTCGGGTCGTCGGGGCATCGCCGTTTTGTGCTATCATAAAGCCAGCTGCCCTTTGCGGCCAGCCTGGAAACCATGAACCTCAACTGGAAACGCGCCCTCTTTTACCTCGCCCTCAACGTGGTGGTCTCAGCCTGCACCGCGTGGGGCGTGCTGACGCTGTGGGGGCGTTCTCACCTGCCACCGCCCCCGCCCACGCCCGCGGTGGCCGCCGCCACCGTGCATCCCCTCGCTGCCGCCACGCCCACCCTGCCGCGCTTCGTCTACACCGTGCGCGCCGGCGATACTTTGGGCAGCATCGCTGCCCGCTTCGGCACAGATGTTGAAACCCTGCTTGCCCTCAACAACATGACCGCCGATACGCCCCTCGCGGTGGGGCAGGCACTCCTCATCCCCGGCCGCGCCCCCACCCCCACGCCGGTGGCGCTTTCCCCCGGCGACCTCGTCATCTCAGGCGTGCTGGGCGCAGGCATTTTAGACGACGAGCGGGTCATCCTTGCCTACCACGGCAAGCACAGCCTCAACCTGCAGGGCTGGCAACTGGACGACGGGCGCGGCCACACCTACATCTTTCCTGCCGTCCAGTTAGAACAGGGCGGCGCGCTGCAGGTGTGGACGAAAGGCGGCTTCCAGAACACGCCCGTCGACCTGTACTGGGGGCTCAACAAAGCCATCTGGACGAGCGGCGCGACGGTTTCCCTGCGCACGCCCCAGGGCAAAGTGGCAGCCACCTATCAGGTGCCCTGAGCGCCCCCAAAGCGAGGTGAAAGCATGACGCAAGCCCTTTACCGCAAATGGCGTCCCCGCACATGGGATGACGTCGTCGGCCAGCAGCACGTCATCCAGACGCTGCGGAATGCCGTCGCCGCCGAGCGGGTGGCGCACGCTTACCTGTTCGCCGGGCCGCGCGGCACCGGCAAGACCACCACCGCCCGCTTGCTTGCCAAAGCCGTCAACTGCCTGGAACCCGACCCCGCCCAGCGCCCCTGCGACCATTGCAACCACTGTGAAGCCATCAACGCCGGGCGCTTCATGGACCTGATTGAAATCGACGCTGCCTCCAACACCAGCGTGGACGACATCCGCGAACTGCGCGACAAAATCGCCTTCGCCCCCAGCCAGGGGCGCTACAAGGTCTACATCATCGACGAAGTGCACATGCTTTCTACCGCGGCCTTCAACGCGCTGCTCAAAACCCTGGAAGAGCCGCCCGCCCACGCAATCTTCGTGCTCGCCACCACCGAAATCCACAAAATTCCGGCCACGGTGCTTTCCCGCTGCCAGCGTTACGAGTTTCGGCGCATCCCCGTAGCCGAGATGACGGCCTATTTGCAGCGCATCGTGGAAGGCGAAGGGCTGGAAGCCGAACCGCAGGCGCTGCAATGGCTGGCGCGGCAGGCCACCGGCAGCCTGCGCGACGCCATCTCGCTGCTCGACCAGATGGCCTCGACCGGCAAGCCCATCACGGTGAGGCTGGCGCGCGAGGTGCTGGGCACCGCCGAAGACCAGACGGTGGTCTCGCTGGTAGAAGCCCTCCTCGCTCAGGAAAGCGCCCGCGGCCTAAGCATCATCCACACCGCGCTCGACAGCGGCGCCGACCCGCGCCAACTGGCCCGGCAGGTAGTGGCCTACCTGCGGCAACTGCTACTCACCAAAACCGGCAACGCCGACCTGCTGGACCTGCCCCCTGAAAGCCGCCCCACATTGGCCCAACAGGCCCAGGCGCTGGCGCTGCCCGACCTGCTGCGGGCCATCCGCGCCTTCACCCACGCGGCGGCAGAAGCCCGCGCCGACTGGCACCCCGGCCTGCCGCTGGAAATCGCCTTCCTGGAAACCCTCACCCCCCAGGAAGCCTCTGCCGCGCCGCCATCCACGCCGCGCGCTGCCAGAAACACCGCCTCCCCCGCGGGAAATTCTTCCCCGCCGCCAGCAGCGCCCCCTTCCCGGCAGAGCGCCGCGGCCCCACAAACCCCTGCCCTGGCCCTGGCCCTGGAAACCGTCGCCCAGCGGTGGGAAGCCATCCTCGCCGCGGTGGATGACGGCCTGCGGGCGCTGCTCAAACAACAGGCCGCCGCCCCGGTGGCGGTCTCCCACAACACCATCACCATCGGCCTGCGGGGCGAACCCGGCACCCGCGGCCTGCTGCTGCAACCCGCTCGCCAGGAAGCCCTGCGTCGCGCGTGCGAGCAGGTGCTGGGCTTTCCCGTCGCGGTGGTGCTCAAAACCATGCCCGGCAAAGGCGAAATCGACCCCGAAGTGCTGGCCGAGCACCCCCTCGCGCGGGTTGCGGTAGAATTGGGCGGCAAAATCGTGCAAACCCAGCCCCGAAAAACAGGAGGAACCTCGCATGGCGAAATACCGCCCCTCTAAACGCTCTAACCCCATGGCGATGCTGCAACAAATGCAGCAACAGTTGATGGAAGCCCAGCAAAAACTGGCCGAAGAAACCGTCACCGGCACGGCAGGCGGCGGCGCGGTTTCGGTAGTGCTCACCGGCGCCAACAAATGCGTCAGCGTCACCATTGACCCCGACCTGCTGGCCGACGGCGATGCAGAAATGCTGCAAGACCTGCTGGTGAGCGCCTTCAACAACGCCCTGGAAGCCGCCCAAAAACTGAGCGAAGAACGCCTCGGCGGCATCACCCAGGCCCTCGGCGGCCTCGGCCTGCCGTTCTAACCCGCAACCTGCATCTTGCATCTTGCATCTTGCACCCTGCATCTTGCACCCTGATTGCTTATGCCCCTCCCCGACCCCATCCAACGCGCCATCGACGCCTTCGCGGCCCTGCCCGGCATCGGCCCCAAAAGCGCCTCGCGGCTCACCTTCTACCTGCTGCGCGAGCCTGCGGCCGACCTGCGGCACACCTTAGCCGAAGCCATCCTTGGCCTGGACGAGGTGCGCTATTGCCGCCAGTGCTTCAACTTCACCACCGCCGACGCCGAACGATGCCCGATTTGCAGCGACCCGCAACGCGACCAGAGCCTGATTTGCGTAGTGGAAGAGCCGCTGGATGTCGTCGCCATTGAGCGCACGGCTGCCTACCACGGCCTCTACCACGTGCTGCACGGCGCGCTTTCCCCCATCGAGGGCATCGGGCCGGAAGACCTGAAAATCCGCGAATTGTTGGCGCGGGTGCGCGCGGGCGAGGTCGAGGAAGTCATCATCGCCACCAACCCCAGCATGGAAGGCGACGCCACGGCCATGTACCTCCATCGGGTGCTGGCGCCGTCAGGGGTGAAAATCACCCGCCTGGCGCGCGGGCTTCCCGTGGGCGGCGATGTGGAATACGCCGACCAGAACACCCTGCGCGGCGCGCTGGCCGAGCGGCGGGAAATGCGCTGACCCGCCCGCCTTCCCCTGCTAAGGAGGCTTCCCCATGCAAGTCGTCACCACCCTCGAAGAACTATGGGCAGCCCGCAAGCAACTGCCCGAGCCCGTAGGCTTCGTGCCCACCATGGGCTACCTGCACGACGGCCACCTCTCGTTAGTGCGCTGCGCCAAGCGCGACAACGCGAGCGTGGCCGTGAGCATCTTCGTCAACCCCACCCAGTTCGGCCCCAACGAAGACCTGGAAAGTTACCCCCGCGACCTGGCGCGCGACCTGGCGCTGCTGGAAGCCGAGGGCGTGGACCTGGTGTGGACGCCCACCGCCGAGGTGATGTACCCGCCCGGCTTCCAAACCTGGGTTGAGGTGGAAAAAATCACCCAACTGCTGGAAGGCGCCCGCCGCCCCGGCCATTTCCGCGGCGTGACCACCGTGGTGGCCAAACTTTTCAACGGCGTGCAGCCCCAGCGCGCCTACTTCGGCCAGAAAGACGCCCAGCAAGCGCGCGTCATCCAGCAAATGGTGCGCGACCTGAACTTCCCCATTGAAATCGTGGTCTGCCCCATCCGCCGCGAGCCGGACGGCCTGGCCATGTCCAGCCGCAACACCTACCTCAACCCCGAAGAGCGCCAGGCCGCGACCGTGCTTTACCGCGCCCTCACAGCGGCGAAAACGGCCTTCGAGCAGGGCGAGCGCGACGCCGACACCCTGCGCAAAATCATGGAAGACACCATCCGCGCCGAACCGCTGGCGCGGCTGCAATATGTTTCCTGCGCCGACCCCGACACCCTGGAAGAACTGCACGGCAGGGTAGAGAAAGCCCTGCTTTCCATGGCCGTCTTCGTGGGCAAAACCCGCCTGATCGACAACATGCTCATCGGCACGGGAAAAGAGACTTTCTAAGACCGTAGAGCGGGATAACATCCCGCCACGATGGTGCCCCGCCCACCAAAATGGAGCCCTTCATGCTCCTCACGATTGACATCGGCAACACCAACATTACCTTAGGCATCTACCGCGGGCAGGAAGCCGGCCCCCGCTGGCGCTTAGCCACCGACCACAAGCGGATGCCCGACGAATACGGCCTGCAATTCACGGGGTTGTTGGAACACGCCGGCATTCGTCGCGACCAGCTCACCGGCATCTGCATGGCCTCGGTCGTACCGCCGCTCACCGGGCGCGTCACCGAAGCCTGCCGCCGCTACCTCGGCCATGAGCCGCTGGTGGTGGAAGCCGGCGTCCGCACCGGCGTCCGCATTCGCTACGAAGACCCGCGCGCCGTGGGCGCCGACCGCATCGTGGACGCCGCCGCCGTCCGCACCCTCTACGGCGGCCCGGCCTGCGTGGTCGATTTCGGCACCGCGACCACCTTCGACGCCATTTCGGCCGAAGGCGACTACCTCGGCGGGGCCATTGCCCCCGGCATCGGCATCGCCTCAGAAGCCCTGTTCATGCGCGCCGCCAAACTGCCGCGGGTGGAACTCAAACGCCCCCCCAGCGCCATCGGGCGCAACACCGTCCACGCGATGCAATCGGGCCTGCTGTTTGGCTATGTCGGCCTGGTGGAAGGCATCGTGGCGCGCTTCCGCCACGAACTCGGCCCTGAAATGAAAGTCATTGCCACCGGCGGCCTGGCCGAAATCATCGCTCAGGAAACCGACATCATCGACATCATCAACCCCTGGCTGACCCTGGACGGCCTGGCCATCATCTGGGCGCTCAACCGCCCGACACCGAAGCCCTGAAACCCCGAAAACCCGCCCTCGCCCTCCCCATGCCCCTCCCCGCCGAAGACCACGCCTACTTTCTGGAACTCCAGACCCGCACCGGGTGGGGACGCACGTTGGCGCGCTTCGTCGGCTGGTGCCTTCCAGAACGACCCGCCCGCGTGCTGGATGTGGGCACCGGCCCGGCGCTTGCCCCGGCCCTGGCCGCCCAGCGCGGCCACTGGGCCGTCGGCATTGACAGCGACCCCGAGATGCTCATGCAAAGGCTGCACCCGCTGGTGGCGCTGGCCCACGCCGAGGCTTTACCCTTCCCCGCGGGGGCTTTCGACCTCACCCTGGCCTCCAACCTGCTCTATCTGCTGTCCGACCCCCTGCCCGCCCTGCAGGAAATGGAGCGCGTCACCGCTCCCGGCGGCCACGTCGCCGTGCTCAACCCCTCCGAGCACATGAGCGTGGCCGCCGCGCAGGCCCTGGCCGCCGCCCGCGGCCTTGAAGGGTTGGCACGCGAAACCCTGCTCAACCTCGCCGCCCGCGCCGAAGCCAACTTCCGCTGGGACGCCGCCGCCCTGGAAGCCCTCTTCGCCCGGGCTGGCCTGCGCCTCACCGCCACCCGCACCGCCATGCGCCCCGGTTTGCTGCGCTGGGCGTTGGGCGAAGTCGTATCACCCCGCATCGCCTGATGCCCCTTCTTTTGCCGGCGCCGGGGCTTCTCCTCCACGCCCGCCTTCTTCCACGGGCAAAACGGGCTCAATTTCTTCCGGGCTTTGGCCTTTTTCCAACCGGGCGACCACTTCGTCAAATTCCGGGCCCAGGTCTTCCCCCAGCACGGCGCTCATCTCTCGCATCGCCTTGCCCAAGGCGCGGGGGTCGTCTTCCAGCGCGCTCAGGCGCGCAGGGTCGGCCAGGGATTCCAGCATGGCTTCTTCCGACCGCAACACGCGCACGCGGGAAAGCACCCGCTGCACCGCTGCGCCGCCACAACGGGGGCATTCCACCGCTTGCCTGCCGTAATCCTGATACGACATCCGCACCGTAAAACGAGCCCCGCACGCACGGCAACGATACGTGTAAGCAGGCATCTGCACCTCCTCGCGCAAAGATAAGCCGATGGGGTGTTACAATTATAGCCATCTTCCCCCCTTCGGAGTTACACGCATGACCTCTTTTGCCCCTCCGCCTTCCTCACCGTTGCTGATTGTGATTTCCGGCCCTTCCGGCGTCGGGAAAGACACCGTCATCCAGCGGATGAAGGAACGCCAGTTGCCCATCCACTTCGTAGTGACGGCCACGACCCGCCCGCCGCGCCCCGACGAGCGCCACGGCGTGGACTACTTCTTCATCTCCCGCGAAGAATTTGCCCGCATGATTGAAGAAGACGAACTGCTGGAATACGCCATCGTGTATGGCGACTACAAGGGCATTCCCAAACAGCAGGTGCGCGAAGCGCTGGCCAGCGGAAAGGACGTCATCATGCGTATCGACGTTCAAGGCGCAGCCACCATCCGCCGCCTGGTGCCCGATGCCGTGCTGATTTTTCTCACCACAGCCAGCGAAGAGGAACTGGTCGAGCGGCTGAAACGCCGCAAAACGGAATCGGCAGAAGACCTCAGCCTGCGCATCGCCACCGCCCGGCAAGAACTCAAACGCATGACAGAATTCGATTATGTGGTCGTCAACCACGAGCACGCGTTAGAAGAAACCGTCGATACCATCATCGCCATCATCGAAGCCGAACATCACCACATTCCTCCGCGAAAGGTCAACTTATGAATTACACGCCCTATACGCCCCCCAAACCACGCCCCACCGGCTGGCGCGGTTGGCGACAACGCATTCCTCCCAATTTCCCCTGGGTGAGCGCGTCCATCGGCGCGCTCACCGTGCTGGTGTTTTTACTGCAAATGCTCTCGGAAGCCCTGACAGGGGTGGACTGGCCGGTGCAGTGGGGCATCAAATACACCCCGCTCATCGTCAACGCCCACGAATACTGGCGGCTGTTGACGCCGATGTTCCTGCACGCGGGGCTGCTGCACATTGGTCTGAATATGTGGGGGCTTTATGTGTTAGGGCCAGAACTGGAACGCCTGCTGGGGCCGTGGCGCTTCGGCTTGCTCTACATCGTCAGCGCCTATGCCGGGAACGCCCTCTCTACCGCGCTGACGCCCGCGCCTTCCCTGGGCGCTTCAACCGCCATTTTCGGCCTGCTGGGCGCTTACCTGGTGGTTTTCTACGCCAATCAACACTACCTCGGCAACCTCGCCCGCAGCATGGTCATGCAGGCCCTGTTCTGGATTGCCGTCAACCTGGTCTGGAGCCTGCAAAGCGGCATCGATATGTGGGGGCATGTCGGCGGGTTGCTCGGCGGAATGTTGTTCTCTGCCTTCGCGGGGCCGCAATGGAGCGACCTCGGGGGCAAGATTTACGACTACGGCGCAGCCTACCTCAGCCGTCGTGACCACCGCCCTTATCGTGACGTTGCCATCGGCACGGTCGTCACGCTGGCCGTCTTCACAGCAGCCATTGCCGTGCGCTACCCTCAATTTCTACCCTGAGGAACCTCATGAGCCATTTCGATCAAGTAGACGACGTTTTAGCCGCGGTGCAACGGCATTTCCGCCCTGAGCAGGCTGCCGGGGTCAGCGTGGTGGGGCAGTTGAACCTCACAGGCGAAGGCGGGGGCACGTGGGTGCTGCGCATCCACGACGGCCGTTTGACCATCACCCCAGGCACCACCGACGACCCCCAGGCCATGCAGCTCACCGCCTCAGTCGAAGACTTCCTGGCCCTGGCCAACGGCGAACTGGACGCCATGAAAGCCTATTTCACCGGCAAAGTGCGCTTCAAAGGCAGCCTGCGAGATGCCTACCGCCTGATGGATTTATTCCGCCTTTAGGGAGAGCGCATGGACAAGGTCATCATTCGCAACCTGCGGGCGCGTGGCATCATCGGCATCAACCCGTGGGAACGCGACAAGCCGCAGGAAATTCTCATCAACCTGGTGCTGTTCACCGACAATCGCGCCGCCGAAGCCAGCGACGACATCGCCGACTGCGTCAACTACCGCACGGTGGCGAAGAAAGTGCTCGCGCACGCCGAAACCGCGGCCCGCTACACCGTGGAAGCCCTGGCAGGCGACCTGGCGCGCCTGTGCCTGGAAGAACCCGGCGTCGCGCGCGTGCAGGTGCGGGTCGAAAAACCAGGGGCGGTGCGCTTCGCCGACTCGGTGGGGGTCGAAATTGAGCGCTCGCGAACCTAAAACCCAGCGCATTGTCATCGGCTTCGGCAGCAACATTCGCCCGGCCGAGAACCTCCCGCGCGCCCTGCGCCTGCTGGAAGTGCGCGTGCCGGTGGTGGCGCTTTCCCGCGTGTGGGAAGGCCCAGCCGTGGGGACGAGCGGCCCGCCTTTTTACAACGCCGCGGTCGTGGTGCGCGCCCCTTTTAGCGCAGCCCACCTCAAAGAAACCATCTTGCGCCCTATCGAAGCCGCCTTAGGGCGGATGCGCACTGCCGACCCCAACGCTCCCCGCCCCATCGACCTGGACGTGCTGGTGGAAGGCAACCGGGTGATTGATGCCGACGTCTGGCGCTACGCCTATTGGGCTGTGCCGCTGGCTGAACTGGCCCCTGGCCTGCGCCACCCAGAAAACGGCCAGCCCTTGAGAGCCCTTGCGAAACAACTGGCTCACACCACCCCGCTGCGCAGCGTGGAAGTACCCGGCTGGACGCTCGAAACTGCCTGAGCCCTCGGGGGACGCCGCCAAACTCACCTTCCACTTCATGCTATAATCAACGCAATGGAAACGCAGAAAACCCCGCGGCCCAAAGTTGCCATCAAGGGCATTCGTGATGGCCTGCTCGTCACCGTTGGCGACGCCGGGGCATGGGAAGACGCCCAGCAAGCCCTCCTGGAAGCCATTGGCCGCCAGGCCGACTTCTTCCAGGGCGCGCGCGTGGCGCTGGATGTAGGCGCACGCCCCATCAAAGCCGCCCAGTTGGGCAAATTGCGCGACCTGCTGGGCGATTTTGAAATCACCCTCTGGGCCGTGGTAAGCGAATCCCCCAAAACGCAGGAAACCGCCCGCAGCCTGGGGCTTGCCACCCGCCTCTCTAAACCGGCGCCCGCCCCGCGGGCCCCGGCGGCTTCCCCTACGGGCGAAGAAGCCGTGCTGGTGCGCCGCACCCTCCGCTCGGGCATGCGCATTGCCTTCCCCGGGCATGTGGTGGTCATCGGCAACGTGCACCCCGGGGCTGAAATTGTCGCCGGCGGCGACATTGTGGTGTGGGGACGCCTCCACGGCGTGGCCCACGCCGGCGCCGACGGCAACGAAGAGGCCGTGGTGTGCGCATTAGACCTTTCGCCCACGCAACTGCGCATCGCCGGGCTGGTCGCCACCGCACCGCCCCGGCGGGGCAAACCCACCCCTGAAATCGCCTCGGTGAAAGACGGCCAAGTCATCGCCGAGCCGTGGCAAGGCAAATAACGACTCAACGAGCGAGGATTTATGCCTGGAACCGTACTGACCATCACCTCCGGCAAAGGCGGCGTCGGGAAAACCACAGCCACCGCCAACATCGCCGCCGCCCTGGCCCAGATGGGCAAAAAGGTCGTCTGCGTGGATGCCGACATCGGCCTGCGCAACCTCGACCTGGTGCTGGGGCTGGAAAACCGCATCGTTTACGATTTGGTCGACGTGGTGGAAGGCCGCTGTCGCCTGCGGCAGGCCATGATTCGCGACAAACGCTTGCCCAACCTCTTCCTCATCCCCGCCGCGCAAACGCGCGACAAAACCGCGGTTTCCCCCACCGACATGGTGCAGTTGTGCAACGAACTGCGGCAGGAATTCGACTGGATTCTCATCGATTCCCCCGCGGGCATCGAGCGCGGCTTCCGCAACGCCATCGCCCCTGCCGACCAGGTGGTGGTGGTCACCAACCCCGAAGTTTCCGCGGTGCGCGATGCTGACCGCATCATCGGCCTGATCGAAGCCGAAGAAAAAGGCCCCGCCCGCCTGCTGCTCAACCGCCTGAACCCGCAAATGGTGCGGGAAGGCAACATGCTGAATGCCGACGATGTGCTGGAACTGCTCGCCATCGATCTGCTGGGCGTGGTGCCGGAAGACGAAAGCGTGGTCGTGAGCGCCAACCGCGGCACCCCCGTGGCGCTGGACGAAAAAAGCCGCGCCGGGATGGCCTTCCGCAATGTGGCCCGCCGCCTGCTGGGCGAAGAAGTGCCGCTCATGCCAATGGAAGACGAGGGCGGCCTGCTGCAACGGCTGGGGCGGCTCTTCGGCAAAGGAGACTGACATGGGCTGGCTCGACCGCCTGCGAAGCAACAAAAACAGCGCCAGCCAGGCCAAAGACCGGTTGCAACTGGTATTGGTGCACGACCGCACCGACCTGACGCCCGGTCAACTTGGCGCGCTGAAAGACGAACTCATTGAGGTCATTTCCCGCTACGTGGAAATCGAACCCCAGGCGGTCGAAATCCAACTTTCGCAAAGCGGGCGCGAACAATATCTGGTCGCCAACATCCCCCTCCGCCCTGCGCGGCGCGCCCGTCGTTAACCCTATGCGCCGTTCTTACTGGGAGCACTTTGACTTCATCCTGCTGGGGCTGGTTGCCACGCTGGTGATCTTTGGCGTAGCCGTCATCCGCTCGGCTATTGCAGGCAACGTGGTGCTCGCCGGGCTGGTCAAGCGGCAGATCATCTTTGCCGTCATCGGCTTCGGCGTGCTCTTTGCCACCGCTGCCATTGATTACCATTACTGGGCCACGTTCGGCAAGTACCTGTACGTCGCCACAGCCTTGCTGCTGGCTGCGCTGGGCATCATCGGCAAAGCCGCGTTTGGCTCCGCCCGCTGGATCGACATCGGCATCTTCTTCATCCAGCCTTCGGAAATCGCAAAAATTGTGGTGATTTTGGTGCTGGCATCGTTTTTCGAGCGGCACCGCCACCAGTTGCACGAATTCCGCTGGGTTGCCATCAGCGGCCTGTTGACCGCGGCCATCGTGGTGCCTATTTTGCTGCAGCCCGACCTGAGCACCTCGATCACCATTCTGGTCATCTGGTTCGGGATGTTATGGGCTGCCGGACTGACGTGGAAGCACCTTGCCCTTTTCGCGGCCGCAGGGGCGGTTTCCCCCTTCCTGGCTTGGCCCTTTTTGGCCAATTACCAGAAAGCCCGCATCATCAACTTCCTCTTTCCCGACCCCAACGCCCGCCACGGTGCAATTTACAACGTCCAGCAGGCGCTCATCAGCCTGGGTTCTGGCGGGCTTTTCGGACAAGGCTACGGCCACGGCAGCCAGGTGCAACTGCGCTTCCTCAAAGTGCGCCACACCGACTTCATCTTCTCGGTGATTGGCGAGGAATTTGGCTTTGTCGGCACGGTTTTCGTCATCGTGATGCTGGCGCTGGTGCTGTGGCGCATTTTCCGCATTGCCCGCACCGCCCACGACACCTTCGGTGCCCTGATTGCCTACGGCATCGGCATCATGCTGTTCTTCCACATGGCGGTCAACATCGCGATGAACATCAACCTGATTCCGGTCACCGGCCTGCCGTTGCCCTTCATTACCTACGGCGGGAGTTCCCTGCTTTCCGCCCTGTTGGGCATCGGCCTGGTGGAAAGCGTGGCCATGCGCCGCGAACCGCTTTCCTTCTAACCGACTACCCGACGACGCGACTACCCAACTCTCCTCCCAAAGGTGTTTCTATGACCGCTTCCCAACCCGCCCGTGTTCGCTTTGCGCCCTCGCCCACCGGCTTCCTGCACCTCGGCGGGGCGCGCACCGCCCTGTACGACTTCCTGCTTGCCCGCCAGACCGGCGGCCAGTTTATCCTGCGCATCGAAGATACCGACCGCAAGCGCTACGTGCCCGGCGCAGAAGAGGAATTGATGCACAGCCTGCGCTGGCTGGGGCTGGAATGGGACGAAGGCCCCGACAAAGGCGGCCCTTACGGCCCTTACCGCCAATCGGAGCGCAAGGAAATTTACCAGAAATACGCCCAACAGCTGGTAGACAGCGGCCACGCCTATTACTGCTTCTGCACGCCGCAGCGGCTGGCGCAGATGCGCAAGGAACAGCAGGCCCGGGGCGAGCCGCCTCACTACGACGGCACGTGCCGCCACATTCCCCCTGAAGAAGCCCGCCGTCGGGTGGAAGCCGGTGAGCCGCACG
Organism: Chloroflexota bacterium; assembly: GCA_011322445.1. Lineage (NCBI taxonomy): Bacteria > Bacillati > Chloroflexota > Chloroflexota bacterium. Next base: position 73,641 of record DRMV01000032.1, read on the forward strand.
TCATCCGCTTCAAAATGCCCAGGGAAGGCAGTATTACCGTCCACGACCTGCTGCGCGGCGACATCACCGTGGAAAATCGCACCCTGGACGACTACATCCTCGTCAAATCCGACGGCTGGGCGCTCTATCACCTCGCCGCGATGGTGGACGACCACCTGATGGGCATTACCCACGTCATTCGCGGCTCCGAATGGCTGCCCACCTTCCCCCTGCACGCACACATCTACCGCGCCTTCGGCTGGGAAGAGCCGATCTGGGTGCACCTGTCGGTCTTCCTCAAACCCAGCGGCAAGGGCAAAATGAGCAAGCGCGATGCGGAAGTCTTCCGCAAGGGGCACAAATCCATCTTCATCAAAGACCTGGAGGAACTTGGCTACCTGCCCGAAGCGGTCAACAACTGGATTGCCCTCATGGGCTGGAGTTACGACGACCACACTGAGTTCTTCACCATGCAAGATCTGATTGAGAAATTTGACCTGGAGCGCCTGAAACCTTCTCCGGCCGCCGTCAATTTCTCCAAACTGGACCATTTCAACGGCCTGCACATCCGCGCCCTGCCGGAAGCCGACCTGGCCCGCCGTTTGGTGCCTTATTTCCATGCTGCAGGCTACGCCGAAGTCACAGCCGATGACCTGCGTCCCATCGTGCCGCTCATCCAGACCCGCATTACCACGATGGACGAAGCGCCGAAAATTGCAGGCTTTTTCTTCCGCGATGATGTGGAGCCGGTGCCCGAGGAACTGATTGCGAAGAAACTGGACGCCGCGCAATCGCTGGAAGTCGCCCGCCGTGCCCGGGAGGTGCTCGCCGCGGTGCCTGCAGAAGCCTTCACCCCCGAAAACACCGAGCCGCCCATGCGCGCCCTGGTTGAGGAACTCGGCTTGAAGGCCGGGCAGGTGTTTGGCGTGGTGCGCGTCGCGGTCACCGGCCAGCGCGTCAGCCCACCGCTGTTCGAGACGCTGGAAATCGTGGGCAAGGCCAAGACGATCGAGCGCATGGACAAGGCGATCAAGATGCTGGAAGCGTTGGCGCAAAAGGATCAAGAATGAAGAATTAGGAATTAGGGATGAGGTGCGGGAATGCCGAAGCGGCTGCGTGAACTTTACTACATCGCCCACCAGGACAACTTGCCTTCCATTTTTGCAAAAGGCATTTTGTCTCATGCCGGGGTGGAACGGGAAGGCGTGGAGTTCACGCGCGTTTACGATGAAGGCATTGTGGCCTGGCGCAAAAGCAAGAGCACGCCCGCCGGCCGCTCCCTGTGGGAATACGCGAACCTTTACTTTCAGCCGCGCAACCCGATGCTCTACCGCCTGGTGATGGAGGGGCGGCTGGGCGATTTGGCGATTTTGAGCGTGGACAAAAGCGTGTTAGAGCAAGAAGGCGTGTTCATTACCGATGGCAACGCGGCGCGCAACGAAACGCGTATCTTGCCCCGTCGCGAATGGGCAAAATACAGCGAAGAAATCCTGCGGGCGGCGGCGCTCACGTGGTGGAGCGACACCGACGGCTCCAAGCGCAAAATCATGGCCGAGGTGTTAGTGCCCGATACGGTGCCGCCGGAATTCATCAAAGCGGTTTACGTACCCGATAACGATGCCCGCCAGCGGGTGGCATCGCTTTTGCAGAACACGAGCCGCAAGCAAGTGCCCATCATTCCGGAGCCGCAGATGTTCTTCCAGCCGCAGCGTGTCATCCGGCTCACCGCCACCCTGCGGCTGGTGGAAGGCGATATGTTCTTTTCTACGCTGCAAACGCTCACCATTAGCGTCAATACGGTGGGCGTGATGGGCAAAGGGCTGGCTTCGCGGGCCAAATACCAGTTTCCCGATGCTTATGTCCGTTACCAGGATGCCTGCAAGCGCGGCTGGCTTCGCCCCGGCAAGCCCTACCTCTACAAACGCGAAGCCTCGCTTGACCTTGCCCTGGCCGACGAACCGGCCATGCTCACCAACGCTAACCGGCAAACGTGGTTCCTCTTTTTCCCCACCAAACGGCACTGGCGCGAACGCTCTCGGCTGGACGACATTGAAAAAGGCCTGCAATGGATTGAGCAGAACTACCGCAGCGAGGGCATCAAATCGTTAGCCATGCCAGCTCTGGGCTGCGGGCTGGGCGGGTTGGATTGGGCCGTGGTCGGGCCGCTGATGGTGCGCTACCTGAGCCGCCTTGACATGCCTGTAGATATTCACCTTCCGTTAGAAGGCAAAGTGCCGGATGAGCAACTAAAGCGCGAATTTTTGCTGAGAGACGCCGCATGAACGAAAAGCCTGCTTGGAAAGCCGCCGCTGAAGAAGAAATCCGCCTGGGGCTGGAAGAACGGGCGCGCGGCATGGAAGGCCGTGCCCGCGTGCGTGCCCGTCGCGCCGCCGGCCACATCCTCGGCGAATACTTCCGCCGCACCGGCATTCCCGACCCCGGCCCCAACGCCTACGAGCGCCTCAAAGTGCTGCTGGCTCAACCCGATGCCCCCGCCGAAGCCCGCCGCGCCGCTCACTTCCTCACCATGAAAGTCAACCTCGACCTGCAACTCCCCCCCGGCGTTGACCTCTTTACCGAAACCCAGCGCCTCTGTCAGAGCCTGCTGGGTGAATCGCTCGATCTGCTTCCGCAGGTGCCATCATGATTCGGAAATTCTTCCAGGGCGTGCTCTTCATGCTGTTGGTGCTTGTGCTGGCCGCCGTCGGTTACGGCGTGTGGGTTTACCGGCAAACCGGCACCGTGCCCTTCACCCTGCCGGGCCAACCCACGCCAGGGGCTACCCCCACTCCGACCAATACCCCCACCCCTACACCCACGCCCATCATGCGGCCGGTGGTCGTGCTCACCCGCAGCCTGCCCGCGGGCGCGCTGCTCACCGCCGACGACCTCACCGCCACCCAAATGCCCAGCAAAAGCGTCCCCGACGACGCAGCGGCCACCGTCTCCCAGGTCGTCGGCCAGCTGCTGCGCGAACCGCTGGCCATCGGCCAACCCGTGCGCCTCAGTCAACTCGCGCCCCGCGGCAAACCCATTGGCCGCGGCTCTGAACTGGCGCAAATGCTCCACCCCGGCGAAGTCGCCATTGCCTACCCCATCACCCGCCTCGACAGCGTCGCCTATGCCCCTCGCCCCGGCGACCGCGTTGACATCGTGGTCACCTTCCTCTTTACCGACCTGGACGTCGGCTTCCAGTCGCGCCTTTCCAACCATGTCTTAATCCTCAGCAAAGACCTGGAAACCGGCGCTTACGCCTTCGTGCCTGCCGGCCAACTGGGGCAACCCTCAGAAGACAACTTCCTGGGCGTGCCAATCTACGTGGTGCCAGGCGAAAACCAACGCCCTCGCATGGTGGCGCAACTGACTGTACGCGGCGCGCGCGTGCTCTACTTCGCCCGCGAAACGGCTTCCCTCACCCCCCAGCCCACCACCACACCTCAACCCACCGGCCTGGTCGTGCTGGCCCTAAACCCCCAAGACGCAGTGGTGCTCAACTTCTTCATGGCGCGCCAGGCAGCGACGACCTTCGTGCTGCGCAGCGCGCTGGAAACCACAGCCACACCCGAGCCCACAACCATCCCTGTCACGCTGGACTACATCCAAAAACACTACGGCATCCCCTTGCCTCCCAAACAGCCTTACCAGGCCAACCCTTCGCCCCAAAACACCCCAACCCCACAACCATGAGCACCTTTCCCATGCCCAACCACCCGCCCGTTTGGGTAGATTCCCCCGATGCGCTGACTGCCCTCGCTGCCGAACTGCGCCGCCACCCCCACATCGGTGTAGATACCGAAGCCAACAGCCTGCACGCCTATCGCGAGCAGGTTTGCCTTTTACAGTTTTCGACCCCAGAAGCCGACTACCTCGTAGACCCCCTCGCTTTGGACGACCTTTCCCCGCTTGCGCCGGTGTTTGCCAGCCCCGACGTGGAAAAAATCTTCCATGCGGCAGAATACGACATCCTCGGCCTGCACCGCGACTTCGGCTTCACCTTCACCAACCTGTTCGACACCATGGTCAGCGCCCGCATTTTGGGCTACGAAAAGGTTGGCCTTGGGGCCCTGTTGGAAAAATTTTTCGGCACCAGGTTAGAAAAACGGTTTCAGAAAGCCGACTGGGGGCAACGCCCGCTTTCCCCCCAAATGCTGGACTACGCCCGGCTGGACACACACTTCCTGCTGCCGCTGCGCGACCTGCTCTATGAGCAACTGGAAGCCAAAGGGCTGCTGCCGCTCGCGCAGGAAGATTTTGCCCGCCTGACCCACCCCATCGCTGCCAATGGACGCCCCCCGCTGTGGCAGCGCGGCGGCCATCACCTCACCCCCCAGCAAACTGCCGTGCTGGAAGCCCTGTGGCGTTACCGCGAAGCCGAAGCCGAGCGTCGCGACGTCCCACCTTTCAAAATCCTGGATGACAGAACCCTCATCGCCCTGGCCCAGCGCCTGCCGCGCAACCAGGGCGAATTGCGGCAGGTGCCCGGCATGCGCGGCGCGCGCATCCGTCAGCACGGCGAAGGCGTGCTGGCCGCCATCCGCCGCGGCTTGCAAGCCAAACCCCGCCCCCGTGAACGGCACACCCGCCCTTCCGACGAGGCCCTCGCCCGGCTGGAATCGCTGCGCCGGTGGCGGCAGAACACCGCCAAAAGCCTGGGCGTGCCTTCCGATGTCGTGCTGCCCAAGCCCCATTTACAAGCCATCGCTGCAGCCAACCCCAGCACCTTAGAGGAACTGCGCCCCCTGATGGCGGACATTCCCTGGCGCTTCGAACACTTCGGCCAGGCCATTCTGGACGCGCTGAAAGCATAATGGCGAAACCCCACACCGTCTACGTCTGCCAAAACTGCGGCAAGCGGGCGCCCAAACCCATGGGGCGCTGCCCGCAGTGCGGCGCATGGAATTCCTTTGTCGAAGAAGTGATCGCGCCCAGCGGGGGCAGCAAAGGCCGCCGCCGGACAACAACCCGCGGCCAGCCGCGCCGACTACACGAAATCGAGGGCAACCTCGGCGAGCGGCTTCCCCTGCCTATCGGCGAATTTGCCCGCGTGCTCGGCGGCGGCATTGTGCCCGGCTCGGTAGTGCTGGTCGGCGGCGACCCGGGCATCGGCAAATCTACCCTCATGCTGCAAACTGCCCTGGAAATGGCCGCCGTCGGGCGGGTGCTCTATGTTTCGGGCGAAGAGTCGGAGCGGCAAATCAAGATACGCGCCCAGCGCCTCTGGCGCACTGCCGACGGTAGCGAGCGCCCCTTCCCCGAAAACCTCTATCTCGTTACCGAAACCGACCTGGAAGCCATCCTCGCCCATGTGGAAACCGTCCAGCCCCGCCTGCTGGTGGTGGATTCCATTCAAACGGTGTACCTGCCCGACCTGCAGTCGTCCGCGGGGTCGGTTTCCCAGGTGCGGGAATGCGCCAGCCGCCTGCGGGAACTTGCCAAAAGCAGCGGGCTGAGCGTGTTCCTGGTAGGGCATGTCACCAAAGAGGGCGTGATTGCCGGGCCGCGAGTGCTGGAACACATCGTGGATACCGTGCTCTACCTGGAAGGCGACCGCTTCCAGGCTTACCGCCTGCTGCGCTCGGTGAAAAACCGCTTCGGCACCACCAGCGAGGTGGGCGTGTTCGAAATGCACGAGCGCGGCCTGGTGGAAGTGAGTAACCCTTCGGAAGCCTTCCTCGCCGAGCGACTGGTGAACGCCCCCGGTTCGGCCATTGCCGTGACGATGGAAGGCACCCGCCCGCTGCTGGTGGAAATCCAGGGGCTGACCAACCCTACCGCCTTTGGCAACCCGCGCCGCACCGCCAACGGCGTGGACTTCAACCGCCTGCTGCTGGTGGCCGCGGTGCTCACCCGCCGCGCGGGCGTGCGCCTGAGCGACCAGGATGTCTTCGTGAACGTGGTCGGCGGCCTGCGCGTGGGCGAGCCCGCCGCCGACCTCGCGGTGGCTGCGGCACTGGCTTCCTCAGCCAAAGACCGCCCGGTGCGCGCCGACGCGGTGCTCATCGGCGAAGTAGGGCTTTCGGGCGAACTGCGCAGCGTCAGCCAGTTGGAAGCCCGTCTGCGGGAAGCCGCCAACCTGGGCTTCAAGGTCGCCATCGTACCCAAACAGGTCGGTCGGCGGCTCAAAGCGCCCCGCGACCTGGAAATTACCCCCGCTCGCAGCCTGAAGCAGGCTTTACAAGCCGCGCTGGCCTGACCCCTGCCCCAAGAGGTAAGCCCAATGCCCACAACCACCCCCTGCCCCCTCTGCGGTCATGACGAGAGCCGCCCCTTCGACACCCGCGCCTTTCGCGGCTACACCATCCACAACCGCATCTGTACCCGCTGTGGGCTGGTTTATCAATCGCCACGTATGAGCGCCGAGGAACTGGAAGCGTTTTACACCGCCGAATACCGGCGGCTCTATCAAGGCAACGAAGGGCCTTCCCCGAAAGACCTGCAAGTCCAGGCTCAGCGCGCCCAGGCCTTGCTGGCCTTTACCCAGGCCACCGTGCCCAGCGTCCAGCGTCACCTGGATATCGGATGTTCGGCAGGCTTCCTGCTCAAAGCCTTTCAAAAGCACTACGGCTGCGAAGTGCGCGGCATCGAACCGGGCAATGCCTACCGCCAATACACCCAACCTCGCGGCCTGATGGTTTACCCCACCCTCGAAGCCCTGCTGGCTGCTGAAGAGTCTCCCTTCGACCTGGTGAGCATGTCTCACGTTTTGGAACACCTGCCCGACCCCGTCGGCTACCTCACGGTGCTCCGCGAAAAACTGCTCACCCCCAACGGCTGGCTGCTGATCGAAGTGCCCAACCTGTATTGCCACGACAGTTTTGAAGTCGCCCACCTCACCAACTTCAGCGCCCACACCCTGCGGCAAACCCTGCGCCAGGCAGGTTATGAAATCGTCACGCTGCGCCAGCACGGGCAGCCGCGTTCGGCCCTGTTGCCGCTCTACCTCACGGTGCTGGCGCGCCCAACCCAGATGCCCAAGCCGCCAATTCGGCCTGAGCATTTCGTAGCAGCCAAACGCAAAACCGGCATATTCTGCCGCCGCGTGGTTCAAAAATTGTGGCCTCACAAAGCCTGGCTTCCTCTGCCCGAAGGATAAAACAGCCCTCAAAAGCAGGATGTTTTGGCAGAATTCACGCAGTTATAAAAAACGCTATCATTGCCATGTCATGGCATGGCGAGCCGCCTCGCAGTGAGATGAGGTGGAAAATCGCGCATCCCCCTGTTTTTAAGCCTTCTATCAGAAAAAACCTGTATACTTGAAGCACGTTTCCCCATTCCCCCAAAATCAAGAGGAGGTTATCCCATGAAACTGCAGGAAGCCATCCAAACGGCCGATTGGAAGAAAGAAAAGCACGCGCCAGTCATCGAATGTCCCGACGAAGTCAAGGCCAATGAGCCGTTCCAGATTACCGTCAGTGTGGGCAAAGACATCCCCCACCCCAACACCACCGAGCACTTCATCGCCTGGATTGACGTCTTCTTCCAGCCCGAAGGCAGCAAGTTTGCCCATCACGTCGGCCGCTTCGACTTCCGCGCCCACGGCGAATCGGCCAAAGGCCCCAACAAAGGGCCCGTGTACGCCCACCCCACCGTCACCTTCTCGATGCAGGTGGGTGAACCAGGCACCCTGATGGCGCTTTCCCACTGCAACATCCACGGCCTGTGGGGCTCGGAGAAGGAAATTAAAGTCGCGTAGCAACCGCAGATGACGCAGATTTCATAGAAGCAATCTGCGCCAATCTGTGGAAACTGAGGTTCCCCTCCAGCCCTTCCCTGCCCGGCGGTGGGGAAGGGCTTTCTCACGCCCGCTGCCATGCCCCCTGAACCCACTTTCTGGCTCGGCCCCACGCCGGTTTACGGCGATACCGTGCTCGCCCCGATGGATGGCTATTCCGACCTGCCGTTTCGGTCGGTGTGCCGCGAGTTGGGCTCGGCCATCAGTTACACGGAATTCATCCACGCGCCCGATGTCCTCCAGCGGCCAGAGCACATCCGCCCGCGCTGGCAGTACCTGCCGTGGGAGCAGCCGGTCGTTTTCCAGATCTACGGCAGCACCCCCCAAACCTTGCTGGAAGCCGCCCTGCGGCTGCAGGAGTACGGCCCCGCGGCCATTGACATCAACATGGGCTGCCCCGATGGGCACATCGTGCGCCGTGGCGCCGGGGCAGGCCTGCTGGGCACCCCCATCAAAGTCGCCCGCATCATCCGCCTGCTGGCGCGCCACTTGCAAGTGCCCATCACGGCCAAAATTCGGCTGGGGCTGGACGAAAACTGCCGCAATTACCGCCTGATTGCCCGCGTTGTGGAAGAAAACGGGGGCGCGTTGCTGGCGGTTCACGGACGCACCCGCGTGCAGCGCTACAAAGGCCAAGCCGATTGGGATGCTATCGCCGAGGTGGTGCAACTCCTGCGCATTCCGGTGTTGGGCAACGGCGATGTGCGCACACCCGCCGATATCAAGCGCATGAAAGCCCACACCGGGGCGGCAGGCGTAATGATCGGGCGGGCAGCCATCAACAACCCCTGGATCTTCGCCCGTCGCCGCCGGGAAGACGTTTCCCCCAGCGAAGTATGGGATGTGCTGCAGCGGCATCTGCACCGCAGCCTCGATTTCTACGGCCCTGAACGGGGGGTCATCCTGTTCCGCAAATACGCGGCGCGTTACCTGGCCCCCTGGCTAACCGACCGCGCTCAAAGGCGCGCGCTGCTCACCGCCCCCACCGCCGAGGCCTTCCTGCACCTCGCCCGGCAGATCATCGCAAGCCCCCCGCCCCCCTAAAACCTACCGCGAGGTGGTCATTTTGAGAATCTTCCCTTCAGGCGTGACCACCACCCGCACCCGCCGGATGATTTTATGCCCATCGGCGGTCTCGGCCTCGGTGCGGTAAATCAAGCGCACCAATGCCTCACCTTCCCGGCGCACGGTTGGCTTGATGCCGCGCACTTCGGGGAACTTGCGGGCAACCTTCCGGGTCACCGCCTGAAGGGTTTCGGGGGAAAGCAAAGGCATCGCATTACCCTACCGTCGTAGAGCGCAACCGGCGGCGCAGGAAAGCCGGCACATCCAGGTCGGCGGCGGGAACAGCCGCTGCCGAAGGCGTCGTTGCCGTCGGCGGCGGCACGGCCACCCGCTCAGCCTGTTTTCCAACCCGCGTCGAAGCAGCCAGCGGCACCCCACCGACGCCGGTCACCAGCAGGGTCAGTTGCACCCGGCCGGTAAAGTTCGGGTCGGTGCTGAAACCCCAAACCACATCGGCCTCTTCGGGCAAGCGGGCATGCAAGGCTTCCATGCCTCCCACCACTTCCCACAACGAAAGGTCGTCACCACCCACGAAATTCGCCAGCACACCGGTGGCTGTGGCAAGGGAAATGTGACCCAAGAGGGGATTGCTGAGGGCGGCGTGAATGGCTTCCTCAACGCGCTTTTCGCCTTTGCCGGTGCCCATCGAAATCAACGCCCCGCCACCGGAAGCCATCAACCGCTTGATGTCGTTGAAATCGCGATTGATGACGCCAGTTTGGGTGATGATGTCGGTAATGCCCTGAATGGCGCGGCGCAGCACCTCATCGGCCAGGCGAAAAGCGGCTTCCAACGAGAGGTTGCGGGGAGCCACTTTGAGCAAGCGGTCATTCGGCACCACCACCAGGGTATCGGTGTGTTCGCGCAGGCTGCGCAGCCCGGCTGCAGCGTTTTTGGCGCGGCGGGTGCCTTCGAAAGCAAAGGGGGTCGTGACCACAGAAATCGTCACCGCGCCCTGGGCTTTGGCAACCTCGGCAGCGACGGCGATCGCGCCGGTGCCCGTGCCGCCGCCCATCCCCGCGGTCAGGAAGACCATATCGGCGCCAGCCAGCACTTCGCGAAGCGCCTCACGGCTTTCTTCGGCGGCCTTGCGCCCAATTTCAGGCCGACCGCCTGCACCGTTGCCGCGAGTGGTGTGCGGCCCTAACAACAGTTTGACCGGCGCCGGGTTGGTGCGCAGCACCTGGGCGTCGGTGTTCGCTGCGATGAATTCCACACCCTGCACACCAAACTCCACCATCCGAGCCACGGTGTTGGAGCCACCGCCACCCAAACCGATCACCTTGACCACCGTACTCACGATGCCACCTCCGTAGGAGAATTCACAGGAACCCATTCCAGGGTCGCGCCAGAAGCCTGCAAGGCCGTGCGCACTTCTGTGGGAAAGTCGTCAGGGCTGCCCAGCAAGGTAATCTGTTGCGCGCGCAAGGCTTCCTCGACGGAAAAGCCCACGGTCGCCTCGCCGCGTTGCAGCCAGGGCAAAGCGGCGCTGAGGTAATGCGGCGGCACCCCCCGGGCAAAGGAGGGGAGCAAAATGTAACGCTGCGTCGCGACAGCCGCGTGCTTGGACGAGCGCTCAGGCCGCGAGGGGTGCGGCACCAGGGCTTCCAACGCCGCCACCGCGCCACGGGGCTTGCCGGAAGGCTCCAGCCAGGCCGCCGAGGCTTCAGGGGATTCCGGCGGGGCCGTCAGCACCCAAAAAGCGCCGCCCAGCACATGGGCAGGCAGGTCGTTTTCCCAGAAAAGGCGCGCAATAGCCGTGTTCGTGCTTTCCACCGCCTCATCAGGTTCGCGGCCATAGCGGCTACCCATCCCCATCAGGAAAATCGAGGGCACCCGCCCCAGCGCGGCGCGCGCTTCTACCGCGTACCAGTCGAAAATGCGGAAGCCGCGGTGGTCTTCGCTGTCAGGGGGGGTAAAGTAGGGCTGAGCAGCCGGCCACACCTCCGGGCCGCCGCGGCCCCATTCAAGGGGCTTGCCTTCAGCCCAGGCATAAGCGCACAGCCCCAACCGCTCGGCCACCAGCGGGTTGCGCCGCCGCAGGCCCTGCAATGCAGCCCGCAAGAAGGCCAGATCCCAGTAATCGCCGCCGGGGGCCAGCGGCGGGAAGAAGGGCTGCAGGCCTTCAGCGTCGGCGGCCGCAGCCAGGGGGGTAAAAGCATCCAGAAAGCGCGCCGGCAGGTCAGGTTGCCCCCAGGCGTTCCCCCACACTTCTTGCAGGTTGGGACGGTCAAAGAAGGCCACCTGGCGCACCCCCCAGCGGGCATACGACCGCAGCAGCACCTGCACCTCTGCAGGCGGGGTTTCCAGCGGCAAAACAAAGTGGACAAAAGGCGTGATGCCGTGCGCCAGCAACCCTTTGAGGAAGTCTTCCGGCACGGCACGCGTCGCCGTGCTGCGCACCACCAGCCAACCAACCCCCATGCGTTGCAACAGCGGCACTACCCCATCCAAATCGGCCTGGCGGTAGCGGTCGGCTGTGGTGCTGTAATAAAGCCCAAAACGGCGAGGTTTTTGTTCGGTCATGGTCTGCTCCCAAAAGCGAATGGCCTGTGAGAGCAGGTGCAAGAGTCGTGCCGAAGGGTGGCAAAACCGCCCGCCGTGTGTGGCTTGTGTTCCAGGGTCTCAGGCGCTCATGTCGTCAGCACCATCCATTTCCCCCAAACGGCGCAGGTGGTTCAGGAACACCGGTGCGTTCAAACGGCGTTCCAGCACGTGGACAAGGTAACCATGCAGCAGGGTTTCCATCTCACGATGCACAACAGGGGCAGGATGCGCCCGGGCGGCTTCCCGAAAACTGCTGCGCTGACAGTGGCGCAGGTAACGCAGCGCGTCCACACTCACTGCGGTCAGCCCGCCGCCAGCAGCGCCACAGTGCGGGCACACCACGCCACCTTCCCGCGGGGCGAAAAACTGCGGCTCCGGGCGCAGGGCCTTACCGCAGCGCACACAATGCTGCAGTTCCGGGCGAAAGCCCACCAGGTCGAGCAGGTGCAGTTCGTAATAGCGCACAACCAGGTCGGCGTCGGGGAAAGTTTCCAAACGGCGCAAGGTTTCCACGAGCAGGCGATACAAGCCCGGATGGTCTTCGTTTTCGTAGGTGAATTTGTCGGCCAGTTCGGCGACGTGCAAGGCATAGGTCATGCGAAGCAAATGGCGGCGCAAACGCGGGAACGTTTCGAGGGCTTCGGCCTGGGTCACAATGGCAAGATCGCGCCCTTCGGCCAGGAAAAGCCGCACCGGCGTCAGCGGTTCGAGATGCCCGGCCTTGCGAGAACGGATACGCCGCACCCCTTTCGCCAGCGCGCGCAGTTTGCCCCGCCCGCGCGCGTAGAGCACCAGCAAGCGGTCGGCCTCGCCAAAATCGGTATGGCGCAACACCACGGCATCTACCGTGAACGTGCGCGGCCTACCCATCCACCGCCTCCCACACCTGATACAGCCCCAAGCGGCCGCCTTCGCCATCGGAGAGAAAAGTCTCCCGCACTCGGAAGCCGGTGGCAGCCGCCAGGGCTTCCAGTTCGGGCTGCGAAAAGTGGTGCACGTAACGCAACCCCCGCCCGCCGTGCCGCCAATCCAGCAAATAATCGCCGGGCTCGACGTCTTCGGGGTGCAGGCCCACGCTTTCCCACGGCTGAATGCGGGCGCGCAGGCGGGCGCTGTTGAGAAACTGCCAGTGGGAATGCACAAACAGCCCGCCAGGGGCAAGCAGCCCCCGAACAGCCGCCACGATGCGGCGGCGCAACGCCTCCCCCGGCAGATGGTGCAGCACCGCGAAAGCCATCACAAAATCGAAAGGCGCAGGCAGCCCCTCATCCCACGTCGGCTCGGCGATGTCACGCCGCAAAATGCGGAAATCCGTTTCAGGGGGTGGGTCAGCGGCCGCGGCGCGGGCGTGTTCCAGCAAATCGGGGCTGAAATCCAGCCCCACGTATCGCCCCCGAAAGCCCTGTGCGCGCAGACCGCGCAGCACGTTGCCATGCCCGCAGCCCACATCCAGCACCGGCGCGCCCGGCGGGACGCGCTCCAAAAGGCGCGCCACGCCGGGCTGCAAGCGCCCGCGCTTCTCGGCAAACGCGGCGCCAAAGCGGGCGTAGAAGTCGCGGTTGAGGGCCAACAGCGTTTGGGAAACCGCAGGAGCCAGCATCAAAAATCAAACACCCGGCCGCTTAGCGGTCTTCCAGGGCGGCCACGCCGGGGAGCACTTTGCCTTCCAACATCTCCAGTGAAGCGCCGCCGCCGGTGCTCAAGTGGGTGATTTTGTCGGCCAGGCCGCTCTGATGAATCGCCGCCACCGAATCGCCGCCGCCCACAATGCTCACAGCGCCGCTTTCGGCCACCGCTTTGGCAATGCCGAAAGTGCCTTCCGCAAACGGCGGCAGTTCGAACACGCCCATCGGCCCGTTCCACACCACCGTGTGCGCCGTGCGGATGACTTCCCCAAAAGCGCGCACAGTCTCAGGGCCGATATCCAGCACCCGCCACCCGGCAGGCACATCGCCCACCGGCATGGTTTTGCGGTTGGCGTCGGCGGCAAAGGCATCGGCAAGCACCACATCCACCGGCAGGTGCAGTTTGCCGCCCGCTTCGGCCAGCAGGGCTTTAGCGGTCTCGATAGCGTCGGCTTCCACCAGCGAATCGCCCATCGCAAAGCCCTGGGCGGCGAAAAAGGTGTTCGCCATGCCGCCGCCAATGAGAATGGCATCGGCCTTGCCGAGCAAATTGCGAATGACGCCGATTTTGTCGCTGATTTTCGCCCCGCCCAAAATGGCGACAAACGGCCGCTCCGGGGCTTCCAGCGCCTGGCCGAGGTAGCGGAGTTCCTTTTCCATCAGGAAACCGGCCACCGCGGGCAAATAGTGCGCCACGCCCACGGTAGAAGCGTGCGCCCGGTGTGCCGAGCCAAAGGCGTCGTTGACGAAAAGGTCACAGTCGGCCGCCAGTTGGCGGGCAAATTCGGGGTCGTTTTTCTTTTCTTCGGGATGGAAGCGGGTGTTTTCCAGCAGCAGCACGCCGCCAGGCTGCAAGACAGCCTTGGCCGACACCGCCGGCGCGCCCACGCAATCTTCGGCAAAGGCCACCGGCAATCCCAGCAGGTCGCTCAGGTGGGAAGCTACCGGCCGCAGGGAAAGTTCCGGCACCCGCTTGCCTTTTGGCCGCCCGAGGTGCGACATCAGCACCACGGCGGCGCCGTTTTGCAACAGATACTCGATGGTGGGAATCGCTGCCCGAATGCGGGTGTCGTCGGCCACCTGCCCTTCTTTCAGGGGCACATTGAAATCAACCCGCACGAGCACTTTCTTCCCGGCCACCTCAACATCGCGGACGGTTTTCTTGTTGAACATGGTTGCCTCCATAGTCTTCGACAAGGGACTCGCTACCTTCATTCTACCGCGTTCTTGCAACCTTCCCCCAACAAAATCTTTTCGGGTTATACTTGGCACCAGCCTTTCAACAGGGCCCTTTTGCTCATGAGCCAAAAACACCTCCGCCTGCCTTACATGCCCGGCCTGGACGGCTTGCGCGCCGTGGCCGTGCTCGCCGTGATGGCTTACCACGCTAACCTGCCGCTGAGCGATGGCGGCTTCCTGGGCGTGGAAGTCTTTTTCGTGCTTTCCGGCTACCTCATCACTTCGCTGCTGCTGCTGGACTGGCTGGACGATGGCAGGCTGAACTACGGCAATTTCTGGCTGCGGCGCGCCCGACGCCTGCTTCCGGCGCTGTGGCTGCTTCTGCTGCTGGTGCCCGTCATGGCGCGCCTGGTCGCCCCCGACGCCCTCTTCCGCCTGCGGGAAGACGTCCCCGCCGCGCTGGCCTATGTCACCAACTGGGTTTACATCCTCCGCAAGATTTCCTACTTCGAGCAGTTTGGCCGCCCGCCGTTGCTGCGGCACCTATGGTCGCTGGCAGTGGAAGAGCAGTTTTACCTCACCTGGCCGCTCATCTTCACCGCGCTGATGGCCGCGGGCGGCGACTTCCGACGCCCCAAACGCCTGTTGAAGCGCTTTACCCTCGCTGCAGTGGTGCTGGCGCTGGCCTCGGCTGCGTGGCGCGCTTACCTTTATGTGCCCTACACCGACCCTTCGCGCCCCTACTACGGCACCGACACGCGGGCCGCGGCCATCCTTTTCGGGGCAGCCTTTGCCGCGCTCTGGCGTCCCCACCACGTGCGGGAAAACGCCGCCCTGCGCGCCCGCAGCCGCCGCTGGGCCGAAATACTCGGCTGGGGCGGCCTGGCCGGCCTGCTGGTCATCTTTGCCCGCGTCAACGATTACACCCCCTTCCTCTACTACGGCGGCTTTCTGCTGGTAGACGCTGCCACGCTGGCCGTCGTTTTCGCCGTCGCCCACCCCGACACCACCTTCGGAAAACTGCTCGGGCACCCTGTGCCGCGCTGGGTAGGGCTGCGAAGTTACGGCATCTACATCTGGCACTGGCCGATTTTCGCCGTGCTGCGCCCCGGCGAAGACTGGCAGGTTCCCCTCGCCGCGGCGGTCGTGGTGCAGTTCGCCCTCACCTTCGCCGTGGCCGAAGCCAGTTACCGCTGGCTGGAACACCCCATCCGCAAGCAGGGCTTCAAGGCCTGGTGGGGCAGTCTGCGCCGCCGGTGGGCGCAGCGGCCTTCGCTCGCCCCGCTGACCGTGGGCGTTTTTCTCGCCCTGCTGGCGGCCAACGTGCAGGGGCTGGTGCAAGCCAAACCAGCGCCCTTGCCGGAAGCCGCCGCAAGCGCGGCCCCTACGGCTTTTCCCACCCCCACAGCCTTCCCCAGCCCTACAACCACGCCCCGCCCCGCCACCGCCGTGGCCGCCGCCCTTCCCACAGCCGCTGCCACCGCCTTCCCCAGCCCCGTTGCCACGGCTTTCCCCACCCCGCACCCCGGCCCAAGCCTCACCATCATCGGCGATTCGGTGCTGCAATCAGCCGTCACCTTCAAATTCTGGCAGGCCTGGGGCAAGCAGGTGGTCGTGGACGCCAAACCCGGCCGCAAGATGAGCGACCTCGCCACCCTCATCCCCGAACTGGCCGCCAAAGGCCAACTGGCGCCCGTGGTCGTCATCCATCTGGGCACCAACTACCCCTTTGCCCCGGAAACCTTAGACGACGCCATGAAAACCCTGCTCGCCCACAGCGTCACCACCGTGTTTTTCGTCAACATCCGCCGCCCCGTGCGCTGGGAAGATTTCGTCAACAAACGCATCGAAGAAGGCGTCGCCCGCTGGCCGCAGGCGTACCTGATTGACTGGCACGCCCTGGCGCTGCAACACCCCGAATGGTTTGTGGAAGACCACATCCACCTGCGCTATTACGGCACGCAGGCCTATGTAAACTTCATCATGGCGCAGGTCGGCAAAGTGCTGGGGAAGCCCATCCCCACAGCCACGCCCGCGCCCTGACGAAAAACGGCGCTTCCCGTGACGGAAAGCGCCGTGTAACCCATCGGAAGGCGGGATGGCGTCCCGCCCTACTTAACCTGAGTCGCGGATAAGTGCGTTTCGTGCTTCGACTTCGCCCCCGTTGGTCGCTCCGCTCAGCACGAAACGCTACCAGAGACATTATCCGAAACTGAGGCTACTTGCAGACTTACGGCATCGGCAGGGCTTCCAGTTGCTCCACCCAGCGGCGGATGAGGCCAAAGCCGCCTTCCCAAAACGCCGCCTGGGTGACATCCACACCGGCTTCCTGCAGAATCTGCATCGGCGGTTTCGAGCCGCCCGCGGCGAGCAGGTCCAGATAGCGGGGGATGAACGCCTCGCCTTCCTCTTGGTAACGCTGGTAAAGCGAGAGCACCAGTAACTGCCCGAAGGCATAAGCATACACATAGAACGGCGCGTGGTAAATGTGCGGGATGGAAACCCACTCCCAGCGGAATTCGTCGCCGATTTCCACCGCATCGCCGAACTGGTCGCGCAGGTTTTCCATGTAGGCGTCGGCCAGGGCGTTGACCGACGCGCCCTGCTGCACCATATCGTGCGCCTGCTTCTCAAACATGGCAAAATAAGCCTGCCGCATGATGGTGGCGTAGTTGTCATCCACCTGGCGGAAGAGCAGGTCGCGGCGCACGGCCTCGTCGGTTTCCTGCTCCAGCAACATATCCACCAGCAGCATCTCGCCAAAGGTGGAAGCCGTCTCGGCGAGGGGCAGGATGGCGTGCTGGGTAAAGGCGGTGTGGTGGGAAGCCAGCAGGGAATGCACCGCGTGGCCGAGTTCGTGGGCTAAGGTGGCAGCGTCGTCGGGACGCCCCTGATAACTGACCAG
Source organism: Chloroflexota bacterium (assembly GCA_011322445.1). NCBI lineage: Bacteria > Bacillati > Chloroflexota > Chloroflexota bacterium. The sequence goes on from DRMV01000032.1 coordinate 90,673, forward strand.
CACCCACGGCGTCAGGCCGGGTTCGATGGTGGAACAGAACGCTCCGCCGGTTTTACCCTTGCGTACTTCGCTATCCAGATGGTTTTCCGCCAGAATCTTCTCGGCGAGTTCCGCCATTTTGGGGTTGAAACGGCGATAAGCCGCCAGCACCATCTCCACCGCCTGGCCGAAGTCGTAGGTCTTGTCGGACTTCGCCACGGGGGCATAAATGTCGTAGCGGCGCAGGCGTTCCATGCCCAGCCAGCGCGCCTTCAGGCGGAAGAAGCGGCGGAAGACCTCGGCGTTTTCCCGCGCCACATCCAGCAGGGTGTCCACGACTTCATCGGGCAGGTGGTTGGCAAGGTTGCGCACCGCAATGGGGCTGGAAAACTTGCGCAGCACGACGTTTTCGTTGTACCAGTCGCGCACCACGTTCTGGTAAATCTGCCCCAGAATGGCGCCGTCGTTGCCGTAAACGCGATAGAGTTCCTGGTAGGCTGCGGCGCGCAGGTCGGGGTCATGATGGCGGGCATAGACCATCAGTTCGCCGCGGGTGAGTTCCTTCGTTTCGCCGTCCACTTCAATTTTGAAGGTGTAGCGGTTGGTGATGGCGCTGTAAAGGGTGATGAGCGCCATCGCACCGGTGGTGTCCTTCAGGTTGATGACCTTTTCTTCGGCCTCGGAAAGCGTGTGCGGGCGGTAAAGGCGCATCTTTTCCAGGTAATAGCGGTAATCACCGGAAGCCGCCATCAACCGCCCGGCGTTCTCGTCATCCAGTGCTTTCCACCAGAGGTCGAAGAACAGCAAGCGGTTCTGCAGGCCCGCCATGCGCTGCCGCACCTGGCCGAGCAGGTTCTGGGCTTCCTCATCCTGCGTATTTTCGGAAAAGCGCAGGTGGGCATAGCCGTAAATACGGTTGGCAAGGCGGTCAATGGCTTCCAGGCGCTGCAAGAGTTCGAGGAAAGCCTCGGTGGAAATGTCGGGGCGCAGGTCGGCGCGGCGGGCTTCTACCTCGGCCACCATCGCGTCCAGTTGGTCGAAAGCCGCTAAGGCGGCCTGGGGAGATTCAAACAGGTCGTTCAGGCTCCAACGGGTTTGGGTATAAGCGGTCATGGGTAATCTCCAGGGGGAAGTTGCAAGTTGCAGGGTGCAGGGTGCAGGGTGCAGGGTGCAGCGTTCAGCGGACGTTGAAACGGATGTGCAGAATGTCGCCGTCCTGGACGACGTAATCCTTGCCTTCCAGGCGGAGTTTGCCTTCCTTGCGGGCGGCGGCCATGCTGCCCAGGGCCATCAGGTCGTCGTAGGAAATCACCTCGGCGCGGATGAAGCCCTTTTGCAGGTCGGTGTGAATCACGCCCGCGGCTTCGGGGGCTTTCGCGCCGCGGCGCACCGTCCACGCCCGCACTTCGTCTTCGCCCACGGTGAAGAACGAAATCAGCCCCAGCAGTTCATACGAAAGGCGGATGACCCGATTCAGGCCGGGTTCCTCAATGCCATATTCGGCGAGGAACATCTCGGCATCGTCGGGCGGCAGTTGGGCAATTTCCATCTCCAGTTTGCCCATCAGCGAAGCCACCGCGCTGCGCTTGTGGGGGTAGTCCAGCGTCGGGGGTTCCTGGCCTTCGCCAAGGTTGAACAAAATCAGCAGCGGCTTGCGGGAAAGAAAGCCGAAACCGGCCAGCAGTTTTTCCTCGGCGGGGGTGAGTTCCACATCCCGCAGGGGGATTTCGGCGGAAAGGGCTTCGTGAAGTTTGTGGAACAGCGCCTGCTCCTGCTCCACCTGCTTGCGGTCGCGGGCGCTTTTCTTCCATTCCTCTTCCAGCCGCTCCAGTTTGCGCTCCACGGCAATCAGGTCGTTGAGCAGGAATTCGGCGTCCATCGCAGCCACATCGCGCAGCGGGTCCACGCTGCCCATGGGATGCGGCACGCTGTCGCTCTCGAAGCAGCGCACGACGTGCACCAGCCCGTCCATCTGGGTGAGTTGGTTGAGCAGCGGGCCGGAAATGTCGCCGCCGGCCTTGCCTTCCAGCCCGGCGATGTCGGCATAGGTGACTTTGGCGTAAATCGTACGGCGGGGGTTGAACATGGCCGAAAGGGCGTCCACCCGCGGGTCGGGGACGTCCACCACGGCAGTATGCACCTCAAAGCGCCCGCCGCTCATGGTGAGGGGGGCGTCGCCGCGGGTAAGGGCGTTGAAAACCGTGGTTTTCCCGCTCTGGGAAAGGCCGATAATGCCTAAGCGCATGGAAAGACTCCTGTGTTCAGTGAACGGTGCACGGTGTTCAGTGTAGTATGCACTGTGCACTGTGCACCGTGCACCATGCACCAAATATTGACCTTCGCCGCCAATCCGATTATACTTGACCGTGCGTGCCGAAGTGGCGGAATTGGCAGACGCGACGGACTCAAAATCCGTTGGGGCCTACACCCCGTGTGGGTTCGACTCCCACCTTCGGCACCAAAAAGGCGGCACACAGCCGCCTTTTTCTTTTTTAAGCCGCAACGCTTTGGCTGAGTCACTGCTCAGGTGGCCACAAGACAACGCAAAAAAAGCATCCACCGATTTCACAGATTAGCACAGATTGGCGTTGATTGAGCAAAAAACACCAAAATACCGCAGAGTATAGCGCTTACCTTCGTTCCTTGGCGCCCTTGGCGTCCCTCTCTGCGCCTCTGCGCTACCTAAAGCCCCAGGCGGGATTCGAACCCGCGACCCACCGCTTAGGAGGCGGTTGCTCTATCCCCTGAGCTACTGGGGCGCTCACCAGCGGCAGGAATTATACCATCGCGCGCCCAGAGGCACCCAAAAACATCAGCAAAAGCCGCTTGCAGCACATCCAGCACGGCTTCCCACGGCGGGGGGGGCTGCACCAGGTCGGCCAGGTTCGCCACAGCATAGCCGCGCAGGCCGCAGCCCACAATGCCCGCCCAGTGTGCGGGGTTAGTCGCGAGGTTGAGGGCAAAGCCGTGCTGCGAAATGCCGCGGGCATCCACTTTGACGCCAATGGCGGCGATCTTGCCGGGCGCGCCGTCGGGCAGGCGTACCCACACGCCCGTCATGCCCTCCATGCGGAAGCCCTTGACGCCAAAAGCAGCCAGGGTGCGGATGAGGACGGCTTCCAGACGGCGCAGGTAGCCGAGATAATCGTTTTCAGGAAGGCGAAACCGGCCCGCGCCCACCGGCAGAGGCTGCCCCAGCGGCAGCAGGGGGTAGCCCACAATCTGACCGGGGCCGTGGTAGGTCACATCGCCGCCGCGATCCACCCAGACCACCTCAATGCCCCGCCGCCGTGCGCCTTCCTCGCCCCACAGCAGATTGGCGGGGTCGCCGCGCCGCCCGAAGGTGAAGGTCGGCGGGTGGGAAAGCAGCAGCAAAGCGGGCGGGTGCTCTCCTACGGCAATGCGGGAAGCCAGCGCCCGCTGGCGCGCCCAGGCTTCCCGGTAAGGCACTTCGCCCCAGCGGTAGCAGCGGCAAACCCGCGGCGTCAACGCATCCCTCCGGCAAACAGCAGTCCCAGCACGAAGGGCAATGCGATGCCCAACGCCCACGAAATGAGAGAGAAAATGCCGAGATAGGCCAGAATCAGCCATACACCGCTGGGGCGGCCCGGGGTCGGACGCTTGCCCAACGCGAGGTCGTGCAGCAATTTCGGAGCAGTGCGCCGTGCGTGGGGACCATGCAGCCACAGCCAGCGGTCGTCCTCTCGCGGCAGCATGATGCGTTCCCCTTCAAAGGCCGCGAGCCAGCGCTGCCAGGCAGGGGAAAGCGCCAGCCACGCATCTTCGCCCAACACCACGGCGCCAAAAGTCTCCTCGGTGGGCGGCGCATCGGCCACGGTGCGCGCTACCACAGTAGGGCCTTCCCCCTCAACCTGCAACGCTTCCAGCCAGGGAGCATCGGGGGTAGCCGAGAGCGCCAGCACCCGAAAAGCCCGCACCCGCGCTTCGCTGCGGGCAGCATCGGCGCGGCGGTCTTCCCAAAGCAGGTGGGCATGGTAAACCAACACGGCAGCAGCCCAGAGGGTCATACCCAGGGCAAAGACAAAGCCGCGCCCGTGGAAAGGTGCGCCCAGCAGCGCCCGCAGCACCTCAAAGGTCGCGCCGGTGGCAAAGCCCATGGCGGCCATCAAAGCCACAAAGAGCACGAAGTAGAGGTAAGCGCGGCGCAAGAGGGTGCGGCGGGCGGTTTCATCAGCCTCGGCTTCGGCCTGCAAGGCACGCCAGGGCAGCGCCCACAGGGCCAGGCCAAAAACCGCCCAGGTGAAGCCGGCCGCCAGCCTGACGTGATCTTGCAAGGTCGCAAACCAGACGCCGGAAATGTAACTCAGCAAACTCACGACGCCGCCGCTGAGCACAAACAGCCCGGCCAGGGCAATCGTGCTGAGCATCAGGCGGTAGAGCGAGGCGCGGCGGGGGGCTTCCCAGGCGGAGGCAAAACGTGCCAGCCCGCGCTGCGCTGCCAGCCAGAGCGCCAGAGAAGGCACACCAGCCACCAAAGCCGTACGCGCCGGAGGGTACAGGCGATAGGCATCGCCGAGAAGCACGCTCAGCGCCCGCTGCACGGCCACCCCCACCGCAGCCACGGCGACAGCCAGACCGGCCAACGTCCACACGACCAGAAAACCGGCAATCACGGCCGACTGGCGGTCGCGCGGCCCGCTGAGGCTTTCCCGCCACCAGCGGACGCCCCACCCTACAACAATCAGCAGCCCTCCGGCTGCAAAAACGATCCCCTGCGCCACAAATTTGTTGAGCACCAGGGGGGCAAAGAGGTCGTCAGGGGGAGCAAAAACGCTGAGGAAATCATGCACTCCCAGCCAGAGCCACACCACGCCATAGGAAAGCCAGAGGTAGCGATACCAGCGGCGGGCGATGGCCGGGGCATCGGTCAGGCCGGCGCGCGTGTCTTCCCGCAAGACGAAGGCAAAGTATCCGCCCACCAGGCTATGAAGCACCAACACGGCCACGGCGCGCTGCCACGAAAGGCCGGGGAAGAGCGTCGTCCATTGCGGTAAGGGCAGCAGGCCCTCCAGCCCCCGGGCGAGCAACGCCGCGGCTGCATGAAAGGCGGGCCCCCACGCGAGGGCTAACGCGAGGTAAAGCGCCCCGGCGCGAACCGCGGCGTGGCGTTCTTCCTCACGGGCTGCTGCATCGCGCTGCGCCCACCGCCAGTGGAACACGAACACCGGCAAACCAATGATGAACGCCGCCAATGCCCCTGCCAGGTCTTCCGGGCGGGCCCAGAGCGCCCCCCGCAGCGCTTTGGTGGTCAGGGAAACCAGGCTCCACAGCCAGGCTTCCAACGCGGCCAATGCCGCACCATAGGTATACAAACGCCGTAAACTCGCCATCAGTCACCTCCTCGGGACGGCGGGCATTGGCCCTCAGGCCAGGGCGGCGAAAAAGGCCACAATTCCGGGGGCAGGCGTACAATTTTCCAGCGACCGCCTTCCCGCTGAAGCATCACTTGCTCCGTCGGCCCCCGGCCCTCCGAAAAGGGCCCGTCGTTGTAATACATCGTCAACGCAACCCAGGCACGGTCGCCCTGCTGGCGTGTCGCCCCCAGGGTCACATCCATGCGGGCTAAAGGCTCTACCCGCGTGCTAAAGTCATCCAACGAGGGTTTGCACGACATCTCCCCCAGGAAAGCATAGGCCACATCCGGCTCGCCGCGCCGCAGCGCCAACAGAAAATTATACACCACTGCCGAGGGCGTATCGTCGGTACGGTAAGCCGCCTGCTGCCGGCGCGTCAGGGCCACGGCCAACGCCGCAGCGGCCAGCAACGCCACACCACCTACCAACCCCCAGAAAAACCACCGCTCTGTGCGACTCATCGATGCGCGCATATCCACCTCCGTTGGGAAAGCACCAAACGCTGGCTCTATTGTAACCCGTAAAAAACCCTAACAAAAAAGCCCCGCCGAGGCGTGGCGGGGCTTTTTTGCAACGGCATTTCCAAGGAAGTGCTTAGCAGTCAAAACAGGTGGTCGGCACCGGTGTTGAAGGCTGCGTCGGCTGCGGGGTCGGCGTCGGCGTCGGCGGCACCGGCGTGGGCGTGGGCGAGGCCTTCGGCGTTGGCGTGGGCGTGGGGGTAGGCACGTTGAGCGAACTGCTCACCGAGCACCCGCCCGCGAAGTTCAACGTCACCCGGTAAGAGCCCGACAAAGGCGAAGGCACATTCCCAAACGCCGCGCTCCAGTAATAGTTCGCGCCGGCAGGGAAGGCCCGGTCTGTGCTGGCACTGGTCGGCGACGAGTAATCATTGCCGCGGTAGTAAGTGCTCCAGTTCCACTGGAAGTAATCAACATACGAGCCGGAAACGAAGGTGTTCCACGTCAACGACGAACTCAGCAAAGGCACACTGATGGGATTGTCGTTCCTGACCCGCATCCGAATTTGCGTTCCGCTGACATACAAGGAAGTCGAAACCGAAATCAGCGAGCAATTCGGCGTCGGTGTCGGCGTAGGCGTCGGGGTAATCGTCGGCGTGTTCGTCGGCGTAGGTGTCTTGGTTGGTGTAGGCGTCCTGGTAGGCGTCGGTGTATTCGAAGGCGTCGGCGTGATCGTCGGCGTCGGGGTAATGGTCGGCGAGGGAGTGATGGTCGGCGTGGGCGAAGGCGTCGGCGAAGGCTGGAAGATACTCGTTTCCACATCACAGCGATTATCAAAGGTCAAATGCACGCCCAACTCACCGTAAGGCGCAACGCTGCGCCAGCGGTCATCAAACCAACCTGCTCCCCACCACCACCAACCGCCATTGCCAATGGTGATGCCATTGTTGGTCTCAGTGGGCGAACTGTTATCCTGCCCGCTGAAGTAATTGTTGTTCAACGTGATCCAGCCAAGGAACACATCGGGGCGAGCGGCGTCCAGCGTCGGCCACCACACTTTGGTGTAAGTCAGGTGGATGGGCACCGGATTGTCATTCGTGACCCACGCTGTGAGCGTCGTGCCGTTCACCCGCAGATCTCTGATCGATATCAAGTTGCAATCCGGCGTTGGCGTCGGGGTGGGGGTAAGCGTTGCCGTCGGAGTGGGGGTGGCTGGGAAGTTCACCTGGAAATCTTGCTCAACCCAATCCGACCACAGGCCGCGCTGCGACGAATATGCTCGCGCCAACACCCGTGCCGTGCCGTTCGCATTATGCAGATGATCCCACCACGAGCTCCACATTTTGCCACACGTCGTATCGCCTTTGAAGAAGCAATAACGCTTGACGTACTCGGTATGGCTTTTCGCAAAACCATCTGGCAGTTCCAGTTTGAACTGCACCTTACTAATACCATCACCGTTGTCCGTGCCCACGAGAGGATCCCAGGCCACGGCCTCAAAGCGAGATTGGGCGCGGTCGTCGTCGGAATCCACCACCCAACCTGCTGGCGGCACCACGATTTCCACGTGAATGGGCGTAAAAACGTAACTACCGGTAAAGGAACAAGTCTGCCCTGTTTCCAAATGGAATTGCAAAGTGACGTTGTAATCCCCTTGTCTGAAGAGCGAGTTCTTGTCATATTTGTTGAAGTCCGCGATCCACGTTTCCTGTTCCCCTGGCCCGGTCTTAATCGGCGGGGAAGCCGTCGCAGCCGACGGCGGCGTCTTGTCATCTTTAGTCACATACTTCTCGCCCGCGTATTTGGCGTAATTGAAGTATTCCTTCGAATAGACCTTCGTCCACTCAATGGAAGCACCGTCAAAGTAAATGGGCACCGTATTGCCATTGAAGATGGTCATGCCCAATTTGCCATTACCAATCGTGCTGTCGCCCACCCGCAAGATGCCCACAGAGACCAAATCACAACTCGGCTCCGGTGTAGGCGTCGCGGTAGGGGTTGCCGTGGGAGAAGGTGTATTCGTTGCCGTGGGAGGAATAGGCGTCGGCGATGCGGTAGGCGTAGGCACGCGAATTTGCGGCGGCAGCCCCACCACCTTCGCCACGCGGAATTGCTCCAAAATGCCCGTGCGCTCCGCGTGAAGCCGCACAAAAGGCGCGATGTTGCTCATAATCGGTAAGATCACCGGATGGTTGAAGGTGACCGAAATCAACACACGCGTCGTCCCCAACGAGGGGTCGCCCGCGTCATCATGCGGCGAACAATAGTCATCAGGGTAGGGATGATACACAAAACCGGGGCGCGAGCTGCACACCGTGATATGGAAATAGCCCGGCTGGTCCTTCGTCGCCGTGTCGTTGCGCATAATGCCGGCGGCAACCCCTTTCACCACAGCCTTGATGCTTTGCACGCGCGCGGCATCAATTTCAGCATCTTTGCTCGCGCCATCGCACGGCGTGCCATCGCCATCCAAATCAGTGCAATAAGTGGGGTCGTACTCCCCCGTTTGCGCATAACGGACACCGTAGCGGGCAGCATTCTCGACCACCACATAAGCCTGAAAGAGACGCGCGACCTCGATCATGGCAAACAGCATCGTCAGCACCACTGGTAACAGCAGTGCAAACTCCAATGCCCCCTGTGCCTGTCGGCCACGACGGCCCCGCAAAAAACCCACAATCTTATCCATGCCAGCCTCCTCCTGCCCTTAGTGGGTCAGGCGGGTAAACAAGCGAGAAGCAATATCCTCGAAGACCCGGTCCAGTTTCGAGCCAGTAGGCGAGTAATAGTAGTTGCCGCACCACGCCGTGTAATCCGTAATGCCTGCGCAAGGATCGGTGCTGGGGTCACCATCGTCGCCCACCGCCGCAATATATCGCAACAGCGCGCCGCCCGCAGGCACCGTATCCGGCGACTGCACCTTGACCACCAACGGCCCCAGGCCAATGGAAAAGATCGCCGCCCCCTGCCCAGCGGTGGAACACCCCGCCGCGGGGTTTGCACTGCACGCCAGCCAATCGGCCATGTCGCGCGCATAATCGTCAGCGTCGTAGTTAGGATCAGGATAGACATGCCGGCTCGCGACACTGTTATCCCGGCAAAACGGGGGAGCGCCAAACGTCGAAGGCGGGCAAAAGCCAATGGGCAGGGAAGCCAACGCGTGCGCGTGGTCTCGCAAATCATCCCCCGGCGCCGGCAGCGTGGAATTTGCCGCCCCGTCAGTCAGCACGACCACAATCCAGAGCGCATTTTCACGGCCGCTGGTGCTCAGCAATTGCGCCGCCCAGTACAGCCCGCCACCGATGGCTGTGGTGGTGCAAGTCGAAGGATCATGGTACGAGGGATTACGGAAAAGCGGGCAATCCAGCCCTTGATAATTCCCATCGCCGTCATAGCGCCGACAGGGCCCCAGCTCATCCCCCTTCCCGGCCAGGTCATCCGCGCTGCATGTCCAGCCAGGGTCAAACACCTGCAAACTATCCAGAATGCCCACCGCATCGGTGTAATTGTACGTCCACGCCTGAGCCAGGGAAGTCGTGCCGCTCACTCCCGCCGGGAAATGCGGGCCCGTATCTCCTGTGCGCCAGCCATCTGCAAACGTCACAATCGCCAGGCGGTCTTGTTCCTTGGCCGGGGGCAGGTTTAAAATCCGCGAGGTGAAATTCTTCGCCGCGGCGCGCACCTCTTCAAAAGGATGACAACGATGCCCCGGATTACACTGCGAGGGGTCGCGCATAGGATTGCCCGCTGCGGCGTCATACGTCATCGACTCCGAAGTGTCGATCACCAGCACCACGTCCATCGACGCGGCTTCACCGACTGACACAGCCTTCAAACGTAAGGTGTTAATCCCAATAATTTGCAGGAATGCCGTCGGCATCTCTGCTTCCACATCAACTTCAACTTTCTTGCTGCGAGGAGGATTACACAAATAAGGGTCGCCCGGCTTGGTATCGCAAGTATTGACAGTAAACGCCGTCGGCGTAAAACCATTGGCTACCACCATTGAACGGGCAGCATCCGTCATCTCCGCAATGGTGCGGTTCTCGCGAAACTGTGCCGCGGCCGCCAGCGACGCCGCGTCCGCGGCCTGGCGCAAACGCCCCATCGCCAGCAAATACCGCCCCAGATCGACCGCCAAGCCGGTAAAGGCCAAAACCCCAACCAGGGCTACGGCCAGAATGACCATCATCTGTCCAACACGGGCTTGCTGCTTTTTGAACATAAGCCGAGCATCCTCAAGGCGCAGGGGTAGGGGTGGGTTCCGCCGATGTCAACGGCATGATTGCATAAGTGTAAATCAAGATGGGATCTGGGAGGAACGGCGTCACCCAGGGAAGTTTCAAGCGCTGGTGGTAATGATAGAACACTTCCACAATCACCAGCCCCGTATTGGGCGCGTTCAGATCCAACCTGCTGTTAATATCCGCATCGCTCAAACGCGAGGTGAAATGCCCATAAAGCGACCAGCCATTCGCATCGGGAAAGCGCGCCGTCACACCCACTCCCTGTTCCACCGATACCGCCGACACCACAATATCATCTGCCGCAGTATCAAGCACGATGCGCGGCCTTTCCTGCGCTAATTCCTGCAACAGTGCACAGGCCGTTTGACGGTAGAAATCGTGTGTCGTCTGGCAATTGGTGTCGTTATCGCGCACATAATAGTAACTGTCGCTCGAAAAGCGGGCAGCATTCCGCGTCGCGTCGATCAACGAGAGATAGTCCACCATCCAGAACCCCACTTCAATGAGCGCCGAAAAAATGATCAGCAAAATAGGGAAAAACAAAGCCGTTTCGACCAGGCTTTGTGCCCGTCGCTTGCGTCGCCGCTCTTGCGTGGGGAGGGCTTTCTGAGGAATTAAAGCCATGCAACACTCCAAAGCAAACCTAAACGCACATTCTGCCGCTACGTTACATTATACCCAACTTTTCCTAAACTGATTTTTTTCTTTTGTCCCCCAAAAGTACCAGCAGAGGGAATTCCCCCACGGCTCACTTTGTGCAAGGTATGCTGCGACGAAAAGCAAGGCCAAAGCGCGCCAGGCAAGCCCCTGTCTTCCGACAGTAACCGCCCTCTGCCCGGCACGCTGGCCCCAAACCCAAACCAAGCCCGCAGCAAACTCACGCGGGCGTGCGCGGGCGCAGGTCAAAAGCCTTCCCCTGCCACACGCCGCCCAGGGGCGCTGCTTGCAAAGCCATCACCCGTCCGTTGGCAAAATAAGGGAAGTCAAAGGTCAGCGGGTCACCAGCCTGCTTGCCAGGCACAGGCATCAAGCGCGCCGTCAACGGCTTGCGCAGGCGACGGGAAAGCGCAGCGACATCCCATAACACAGCCGCGAGTTGCGCCGGCGTGGTATCGCCGGGCAAAGGCACAGTATCGAGCCCTGTGCCACACACCGCGCTGTAAGCCAACAAATCCTTCACCGTCAACAGCCCCTCAGCCGTCCGCGCGGCCAGCACAGGGTCTTCCAGCACCGGCAGCATCAGGCCGTTGAACCCCGTGCGCGGGAAAGCCGCCCGGTCGAGGGCATCGGCCAGGAAAGCCGCCGCGGCCAGGGATCCCTGGGCGCCCAAAGCCGGCACGCCCAGGCGTTCCAACGCTGCCCCAATCGAAACGGCTTCCTCGGGAAACGGTGCGAGGGAGAAATCCAGCCCAAGAAAACGCGCACCATGTGCTGCCGCGCTGCGCGCGCTCAGATCGGCCAAGCGCCGGCCGTGGGCTTCCAGATGCTCTACCAACGCCGCACGCGCCGCGGGGGCGTCGGGGGCCTCGGCAAAAGCCGTCACCGCCAAATCGGCGGCTTCCAGCGCCAGCGCCACCAACACCTGCCCACGCGGCAACAGCGGGGGGGCATAAGCCGCAGGGAAAAATGGCGCCCCCGCAGGCACCGAGGCCAACGCGGCAAAGCGCAAATTGGCAAAGCCGTTAGGCTCCAGCGGCGCCAACTCGGCTATCGCCGCCGCGCAGGCCTGAACCGCCGCGGGTGTGATGCCATCTTCATCCGCCATCACGCCGCTGCAAAAAACTGCCGGAGCCTCAGCCAGCATCGCCGGCACCCAGCGATAGGTTTCGGGGCGGGAAGGCAACGCCGGTCCTAAAGACACATAATCCAGCCCGTACGCCTGGGCTGCCTCCCCCACTTGCCGGGCCAGCCCCACTGCCTCCACCTCATCGGCGGCCAGCAACGGGAACGGCGGCAACGCCCAACGGACCGTCTGCACGGTCTCATCCGCGGCTTCCAACGCCAGCCGCACCGTCGCGGCCACTTTCGCCGCGGTTGCCACATCTTCCAAATGCGAGAATACCGTCACCGCTCGAATTTGCATCAGCCTGCTCCTGCTCCTCAACTCAAGTTACGGATCATGGCCCTCGCAGCGTTTCGCGCTTCGACCACGATAACCTCGCCATCTCCACGCCCGGCGCTGAGAGGTCGCTCACCGCGCCTGCCGGGCTTCCCAGGCGCTCAGATAATGATGGTAACAACCCACATTCAAGCAAAAAATGGCCTTCAATCGCTCCCACGACCACAAAGGCCCCTGGGTGACCAGCGCTAACTGGCGGTAATAAGCCCGCAAATCGGGGTCTTGAATGTGCAACTGCCCTGTTTCCAGCGTCGCTACATAACCCGCCGGCACTAATCGCCTGAAATGCCCAATGCGAGAGGGAAACTGGGCGGGCAAACGCGCCAGAAACGGGTCGGCCAGGGCATAACGATCGACAATGATTTTATCCGTCCCGGCCCAATAGCCAAAATAACCAATATTGGAAGCCACAATCACGGTATGCGGCCCCTGCCGGAACTTCAACCCCTCTTCCGTCCAATCCGTCAGGGGGAAGGGACGGCCTGAGGTCGCAAAATGCCCATGCAAATACATGAACAAACTGGCTTCCTCGTAAAAGCCCCGCTCGTCCGAAATCCCCTTCCACATGCGAGGCTTGGTGTAAGGCAAGGGGGAATTGAGCGCCGTGTTGGGATAAAACACCACGTAAAGCGCCCCGACCGCCGCCAACACCAGCAGAGGCCGCCAGGTGGGCTGCCGGGAAGCCCACCAAACCACCAGCATCACCGCCCACAACACATCAAAAGCAGCAAAGCGCCCGGCCATAAAATCGCCCCCTACCCAGCCGATGTAGGCCAGGTGCAACACCATACCTGCACCGAGCAACCCAGGCACCACCACCTCAGCCCGATCGCGCACCTCACGATGCCGCCAAAGTTGCCACGCCGCCCATGCCGCCAGCCCCAAACCGCCCCCTAACAAAACCAGGCTGGCTGTATCCCACATGCCGAGGGCGACAAAATACTTGACCCCATCCTTCAGCAGCGCCCAGCGGGGGTAGCCAGGGGGCATTTTGGCATAAGCCGTATTCGGGAATGGCGTGCCATAATAAAACAGCGCAAAAAGAGCCCATGCCAAAACCGGGCTGAAGGCCACAACCCACGAGCGGAAGTGAAACCACCACGAAGCCCTGGAATGCATGCGCCACCAGACCCACACAGCCGCCGGCAACACCATCAAAGCCAAATCATAACGCGTCAGCACCACCAGCCCGCCCACAGCCAGCACCTGGAAAGCCCGCTTCGAGCGCGGCGTGCGTGCTTCCGCCCAGGCCCGCACCTGCCACGCAAACCACGCCAGCAAAGCATACGCCAGGGGAGATTCCAGCCCCGCCGTGGTGTAATCGAAAAACCCCTTACTGGCAACCAAAAGCAGCAAAAGCACAAAATACACACCCCCATCCCGACGCGCCCAGGCATACAGCACGACCAAGAGCGCCGCATCCACCACCAGCGCAACGCCCAAGGCATTGAGAAAAACATGGGGCGAGACCAGACGAGGGAGCAGTAAAAGGAAGAACCACAGCGGGCTGGTAAACACCTGCACCCGCTCGTGGGGGTTCCACCGCAAGCCGTGCCCCGCCATGACCTGCTCTAAAGTGCGGAAGGTGATGTACCCATCATCGCAAACCCACGCAATGCGCAACACCAGTGCCAAAAACGCGATCGCCCCCACCACCGCCAGCAGACGCTTCGCGTACCGGATGCCCTTGTCGCCAAGCCAGGCTTGTCTCGCCTCAGAGCGTTGTTGCAGCATCATCCTCTCCCAGCCAAGGTTCAAGTTCCCCATATTATCCCACAAAACCGCCCAAAAGCAGCCGCTTTTCTCGCTCGCCTGCACTTGCCACACGCCTGCGGGCGCGCTATAATCCTCTTCGCCCGCAAGGGCCGGTTGTGAGGATCCTGCTTTGGGACGAGGTGCATTATGCCGGTTTACACTTACCGCTGCGACGTTTGTGGTTTTACTTTCGATCAACGCCTGGGCTTCAACGACCCCCAGCCTTCCCGCTGCCCGGAATGCGGGGCAGAGGCGTTGCATCGCGTCTACAAACCGGTAGGCATTGTGTTCAAAGGGTCGGGCTTCTACGCAACCGACCATCGTTCCCCCTCGGGCACCCAGGGCAACGGGAACGGCAAATCGGCCGACAGCCCTGCCGCTGCTGAAAGCAAAACCGAAACCAAGGCCTCGGAAAGCAAGCCCGCGGCTTCCACAACCGAAAAGAAAAGCACCACGCCTGCGGCGTCCAAAACCACCTGAGGACAGCATGGTATAATCCGCCGCATGGCTAAGAAACAACTCCCCCCCTCCAACTCACAACCTCTGGTCGTCAGCGCTTTTTATATCCTCATCGTGGTCGCCTTTGCGGCAGGGCTGTTCGCGGGCTTCCTGGTCTGGGGCACAGGGCACACGCAAGCCGCGGCCCAAACCCAAAACCAGGCCCCCCAAGCCGCAGCCCAGGCTACGCAGGGGGAACCCAAACGCTACGACGTCTCCACCGATGACGACCCCGCGCTGGGGCCTGCCACTGCTCCTGTCACCATCATCGAATTTTCCGACTACCAGTGCCCCTACTGCCGCCAGTGGGCTGAGCAGGTCGAAGGCGAGCTGATCAAAACCTACGGCGACAAAATCCGCATTGTCTATCGTGATTTCCCATTGACGCAAATTCATCCCGAGGCACTGCCCGCTGCCGAGGCCGCCGACTGCGCCGGCGAACAGGGCAAATACTGGGAATACCACGATGCGCTCTTCAAGCAATCGAAAGGGCTGGGACAAGAAGCCTACCTGGCTTATGCCAAGGAACTGGGGCTAAACATCGACCAGTTCCAGCAATGCATCCAGGAACACCGCTACCGCGATGAAGTGCAGGCCGACGCCCAATACGCGGCACAATTAGGTGTGCGCTCGACCCCCACGTTCTTCATCAACGGCATTCCGGTGGTGGGTGCGCAACCGTTCAGCGTGTTCAAACAAATCATCGACCAGGAACTCGCCGCCCAGCAGTAACCTCCCTTCACTCCCGACCAAAACACAAAACACGCCCCGCCATGTGCGGGGCGTGTTGACGTCTTGGTGTGGTGCCCTCTCAAGGCGACGACGCCGAAAGCGCCTCATACGCCGCCGTCAACGTTGCCCATTCGCCCAGCGAAAGGGTCTCCGCCCGGCGGCGAGGGTCAATGGCCGCCGCTTCCAACAACACCAAAGCCTGCGCCGTCGGCCAGCCCAGGCCTGCCGCGAGGGCATTCCGCAACGTTTTGCGACGCTGAGCAAAACCGGCTTTCGCCAGCCGGAAAAAAGCATCTAACTGGGCTTCCGGCACCCTGGGCGAGGTCACATCCACCCGCACCACCGCCGAATCCACCTGGGGGCGGGGGTAAAACGCGCCGGCAGGCAAGCGCGCCGCCAACCGGGCTTCCCCAAACACCTGCACGCTCAGCGCCAGCAGGCTCATGTGCGGCGGCTGCGCGGTAATGCGCTCGGCAACCTCCCGCTGCACCGTCAGCACCAGCCGCTCGGGGCGTGTGCGCGCGGCTAACAAATGGCGGATAACCGCCGAGGTGATGTAATAAGGGATATTCGCCACCACTTTGTAGGCACCGCGGCCCATCAACGCGGCGATGTCTTGCTGCAGAATGTCGCCAAACACCAGCGTGACCTGGGGGTAAGGCCGCAGCACGGCCTCCAGGGCAGGCCGCAGGCGCTCGTCCAGTTCCACCGCCACCACCCGCCGCGCTCGCTCGGCCAACAACACGGTCAGGCTGCCCACACCAGGGCCAATTTCCAGCACCGCATCGTCGGGGGCAAGGTCGGCGGCTTCCACCACCCGCGCCAGACCGCCCGGGCTGACCAGAAAGTTCTGCCCCAGGCGTCGGTCAGGCCGCAGGCCGTATCGCCGCAGCAATTGGGGAACGTTCAGGGAAGGATCCACGGAATCTGATTGGGCGGGGGCGGCGGGGCCACGAAGCAAAGCGTCGTCCACTGATGCCACGACTGGTAATCGCTGTCGGTATAGCCCAGGTCAATCCAATAGCGGCCAGGAATGCCTCCGCCGATATCGGCAATGGTGCCAAAGCCATAGCCGGGCACGTAGACTTTTTGCCCCGCCATATAGCCGTACCACGAGCGTTTGACCGCCACGATGCCTTTGCGCAGCGTCGCGCCGCTAAAGGTCTTATCCGAACAATGGCCCACCCCCAGGCGGCAGGGGGAATACGAAGTGGCATACACCCGCAACACCCGCCAGCACTTCACCGGGCCATCGGGTGTCTGCAAAGTTTGAATCGTGATTTTCGTACCATAGCCCACGATGCGCGGCTGGGGGGCGCGTGCCAGCCAGGTGTCTTCCACCACCCGGCCGACCTCTTTCCCATCCTCATACCGCACCCGCATTCGCTGCACCTGCAAACCGTACTGCCCTTCCTGCACCACTTTGACGGTATCCAGCGGCAGATCGGCGCGCGCCTCGGTTTTGGAAGTAAACGCCACAGGCAACTGGCGCAACACCACCTTTTCCCAAACGCGGTGAAGCACCACGCTTCCCTTCTCGGGGAAAGGCGCGACATCGCCGGGAACGGTGGTTTCCAGCCCCTGGGGGGCCAGGTTCGCTTCAGCCAACGCCTGCCCCACCGTGGGGGCGGCACTCGTCAACAGGAAAGCCTGTTTGCCTTCCTGCACCTGCAACCGCACCGCGCGCTTGAGCGCAGCATCACGCGTTGCTGCGGGGGAAACCCAGGGCGCGGGGAGCAACCGGTCGCCTTCGTGCAACGTCACGCCAGCACGCCACAGCGCTTCGCCCAAAGAAGGGGCAGCCGTCTGCAGCGTTAGCGGCGCGCCATCCACCATCAGCGTCATCTTTACAGCGGGCTGCACCTGCACCACGGCCACGCTACCGGCGGGAAAAGAGCGGTCGGGCTTCCAGGCCTGGCCGTTGACGGTCAAAACCGCTTCAGCGGGCAACGAGACGCCCACCGCCTTCAACGCCTCGGCAGGGGTAGCAGCATGTGGCGCCCAACGCACCACCTCGGCCGTCACGACCCAGGCGCCCGAAGGCGCCGAAGGGGTGGGCGCAGGCTCGGCCGCGCGCGCAAAAACGGGGAAGCCCAGAAGCAAGGCCACCCCGAGCAACCACCCCATCAACCGCTGCCAAGAGAACATGGCCGATTTATTTGATGAGGGTAACTACAAAGGAAAGAATGATCAGCCCACCAATCACAGCCATCACCACCTGGCGGCGGCGCATCGCGCGCTGCTGTGCGCGGCTCATCTTGGGCTTCCTGGCTTTTTTGCTTTTTGCCATCATACACCTCCGAAGGGGTATTTTAGCACAAGATGCGAAAGGAGCGCGCTTCTGAAAGGATGCCCACATTGCCCTGGATGCTGCCTATGGCCCGTCATTCCCCAGGCCCCAACACCTGCTCCAACTCATCCAAATCCACCGGCTTGGTGAGGTAGCCGTTGGCGCCCAGGGAAAGCAGGCGGGCGCGCTCGGTTTCGGCAAACTCCGACGTCAGCATGAACACGCGCACGCGCTGCCACTGGCGGCGGCTGCGCACGAATTTCAGGAATTCATCGCCGGGAACCACGGGCATATTGAGGTCAAGCAGGATAACGTCGGGCGGGGGGCCTTGCAACAAAGCCCGTCCGGCGGCCTTTCCCGAAAGGAAAATGCGATGCTCCCAACCCAGCAGTTGAAGCATCAATCCAATCGCTTCGGCCATCTCACGGTCATCGTCCACAATCCACACGTTTTTCGCCATGCGTCACTCCTGCATCTTGCATCCTGCATCCTGCATCTCGCATCCTCTCTCACCCCAACGCCTCTTTCACCACCTCGGCCAGCCCGCGGCCGATGCCGGGCACCGCGGCGATTTCGTCCACCGTGGCCTGGCGAATAGCCGCGACCGAGCCAAAATGCTGCAGCAGCGCCCGTTTGCGCTTTGGCCCCACACCGGGAATAGCGTCCAGCGTGGACGTCAGCCCTTCCCGCACGCGGCGGTTGCGGTTGGCGGTGATGGCGAAGCGGTGGGCCTCGTCGCGCACCCGCTGGAGCAGAAACAGGCCAGGGTGGTTGCGGGGCAGGCGCAGGGGTGCGGCCTTTCCGGGGAGATAGATTTCCTCTTCGCGCTTGGCCAGCCCCACCGCGAAGATCCGCTCCCGCAGGCCGAAGCGGTCGAGCACCTTCAGCGCCCGCGCCAGTTGCCCTTTGCCGCCGTCGATGAGCATCAAATCGGGCAGGCGCACGAAGGATGGGTCGGGACGACTGCCGGGGGCGCTTTCCTCGGCCAGCGCGCGGGCGGCTTCCCAGCGGCGGAAACGGCGGGTGAGCACCTCTTCCATGCTGCCGAAGTCGTCGCCCGCCGCGGTGCGGATGTTGAAGCGGCGGTAATGCCCCTTGCGCGGCTGCCCCTGCTCGAAAACCACCATGCTGCCCACCGCGGCGGTGCCGTGCAGGTGCGAAATATCATAACCCTCGATGCGGTTGGGTGGTGCGGGCAGGGCAAGGGCTTCCTGCAATGCGGCCAGCGCCTCGGTGATTTGGCCGGCTTCGGCTTCCTGACGGGCTTGCAGCGCGGCCAAGGTTTCCGCCGCATTTTGCGCGGCCAGTTCCAGCAGGGCTTCCTGCTCCGCGTTTTGGGGCAGGGAAATCTCCACCGTGGCATGGCGGGCGTCGTTGAGCCATTCACGGATGATTTGCGCCTCTTCCACATCGTGGGGCAGCAGCACCTTGGGCGGCACGTGCGCGGCCTGCCCGTAAAATTGCTTCAGGAACGCGGCCAGCACGTCGGGAGCGGGCGCGTCTTCCGCGTTTTCCAGCAGGAAGTATTCCCGCCCAATGAGTTTGCCGCCCCGAATGAAGAACACTTCCACGCACGCGTTGCGCTCGTCGCGGGCTAACGCCAGCACGTCTGAATCCAACCCGCTTTGGGAAACCACCCGCTGGCGTTCCACCAGTTGGTGGATGGCCTGGATCTGGTCGCGCAGGCGGGCGGCTTTTTCGAAGGCCAGTTTTTCCGCGGCCCGCCGCATCTCGGCTTCCAGCCGCTGCACCACCGGCTCGGTGCGGCCTTCCAGGAAGTCGCACAAGTCCGCAATCATCTGGCGGTAGGCTTCCTGGGAAATCGCGCCCACGCACGGCGCGGCGCACAGGCCCAGGTCGGCGTAGAGGCAGGCTCGCGGGTCGTGGCCGGTGATGGGGCGGTTGCAGGTGAGGAAGGGGAAAATCTTGCGCAGGACGTCGAGGGTTTGATGCACTGCCCACATGCTGGTGTAAGGGCCGAAGTAGCGGGCGCCATCCTGCACCACCCGCCGCGTCACCGTGACCTTGGGGAACGGGTCTTGCCAGTGGACTTTGATGTAGGGGTAGCGTTTGTCGTCTTTGAGGCGGATATTGTAGCGCGGGCGGTGCTTTTTGATGAGGTTCATCTCAAGGATGAGCGCCTCGAGTTCGCTGCCCACGGTAATCCATTCGATTTCCGCAATTTGGGAAACCAGTTTGCGGGTTTTAGGGTGTTTCTGCGCGCTTTTGTGGAAGTAGGAACGCACCCGCCGCCGCAGGTTGACGGCCTTGCCGACGTAGATGATTTCGCCCGCGGCGTCCTTCATCAGGTAACAGCCGGGCTTTTCGGGCAGGGTTTCCAGCGTGGGGCGCAGGTGCTCGGGGATGGACATGGGGGGAAGTCGGGGAGTCAGATAGTCAGGTGGTCGCTTAGTCGCTTAGTCGCTTGGTTTTCATCCGCAATTCCTTCATTCGCCATTCGCAATTCCTTCATTCGCAATTTTCTACACAGCGAGCAACCTCTGCCGCGGCGACAGGGCCGGGGCGCAGCACCCGCGGTGGGGTGGCGGTGCAATCCACCACGGTGGAAGGCAGGCCACCAGGCGCGGGACCGGCATCCAACACCACGGCCACCGCGTCGCCCAGTTGCGCCACGGCTTCGGCAGCGGTGCGGGCCGGGGGTTCGCCGGAACGGTTGGCCGAAGTCACCGCGAGGGGGCCGGTGAGGCGCAGCAGCGCAAGGGCATCGGGGTGGTCGGGCATCCGCACGCCCACCGTGGGGTAGGGGGAAAGCGCCGCAGGCAGGTCGGGGTGTTTGGGCACCACTAACGTAAGCGCGCCGGGCCAAAACCGCGCCGCGAGCCGCTCGGCGCAGGGAGGCAAGGCGTCGGTGACGCGTGCGAGGTGGCCGGTTTCCCCCACAAGCACGGGAATGGCTTTGGCTTCAGGCCGCCCTTTAGCCGCGTAAATGCGGCCAATGGCCGCCGCATCCCACGGCCAGGCGGCGAGGCCATAGACCGTATCGGTGGGGAGTACGACGAGTTCGCCGCGGCGCAGGGCTTCGGCGGCGCGGGCGCGGGCTTCGGGGTCGGAGGCGGGGAGGATAAGGGGCATGGGGGAGAAAATCAGGAATGGCGAATCAGGAATCAGGAATGACAACGGCAACCACGCGATCGTGCCCGGCGAGGTCGGGCAGGACGCGCGTCTCGGCTTTGGGGAAGGCCGCGAGGGCCGCGACGCGGGCGGCTTCCCCCTGGTCGGCGGCAATTTCCAGCAGCAGCAGGCCGCCCGGGGCCAGGCGGCTACGGGCCTGGGCCAACAGGCGGCGGATGAGCGCGAGGCCGTCCGGGCCACCGTCCAGGGCTCCCCGCGGCTCGTGGCGCGCCACCGGCAGCGCATTCAGCGCCTCGGTGGGAATGTAGGGCGGGTTGGCGACGATAAGGTCGAAGGGGCCGGGAGCCGCCGCGAGCAGGTCGGTTTGCAGCCAGACAATGCGGTCGGCCACCTGGTAGCGGCGGGCGTTGTCGGCGGCCACGGCCAAGGCCGCGAGGCTGATATCGGTGGCTGTGATGCAAGCGCCGGCGATTTCCGCGGCCAGCGTCACGGCAATGATGCCACTGCCGGTGCCCACGTCGGCGGCGCGGCGGCGGGTGGGGTGCTGACGCAGCCACGCCAGCGCAAGTTCCACTAAGGTTTCGGTTTCCGGCCGCGGGATGAGCACCGCCGGGGTGAGGGCAAATTTCCGCCCGTAGAAGTGCCAGTAGCCCAGGACGTAGGGCAACGGCTCGCCCTGCGCCAGGCGGGTGCACGCGCGGCGCAAACGCCGGTGCTGGCGGGGCGTCAGGCGGGCTTCAGGGTGCGCCAACAGCCACGCACGGTCGCGGTGGAGCACCGCCGCGAGCAGGGTTTGGGCATCCAGCGCGGCGGTCTCGCTGTGGGGGGCGAGGGCGGCTTGGGCTTCGGCTAAGGCAGCGGTTATGGTGAGCATGGGGGCACTGCAATGAAGACCTATCAGGGCGATGCTTTTACGCGTCTTCCAGCGCGGCCAGGCGCTCGGCTTCCTCGCGGGTGGCAAGTTCGTCGATGAACTCATCCAATTCCCCGTCGAGCACCGCGGGCAGGTTGTAAACCGATTTGTTGATGCGGTGGTCGGTGACGCGCGATTGGGGGAAGTTGTAGGTGCGAATTTTCTCGGAACGCTCACCCGTGCCCACCTGCGAGCGGCGGGCGGCTTCCTGCTCGGCGCGGCGGCGGGACTCTTCCATCTCGTACAGGCGGGCTTTGAGGATGCTCATCGCCCGCAGTTTGTTCTGCAACTGCGAGCGCTCGTCCTGGCAGGCCACCACAATGCCAGTGGGCAGATGCGTGATGCGCACCGCGGTGGCGTTTTTCTGCACGTTTTGCCCGCCGGCACCCGCGGATTTGTAGACGTCGATTTTGATGTCTTTGTCGGGGATTTCGATTTCCACGTCGTCCACCTCGGCCAGCACAGCCACGGTGGCAGTGGACGTGTGAATGCGCCCCTGCGATTCGGTGGTGGGCACCCGCTGGACACGGTGCACGCCGGCTTCGTATTTCAGGCGAGAATACGCGCCCTGGCCTTTGATCAGGAAAGTGATTTCCTTGAAACCGCCCAGGCCAGTTTCGTTGGCCGACATCACTTCCACCTTCCAGCCCTGGCGCTCCGCGTAGCGGGTGTACATGCGGAAAAGGTCAGCCGCAAACAAGGCTGCTTCTTCGCCGCCGGTGCCCGCCCGGATTTCAATAATGACGTTGCGGTCGTCGCGCGGGTCTTTGGGCAGCAACATGCGCTTGATTTCTTCTTCCAGTTGCGCTTTGCGAGGCTCCAACTCGTCCACCTCGGCCTTGGCGAGTTCCTTGAGTTCGGGGTCGTCGCCCTCTTCCACCATCTGGCGGGCTTCCTCAAGCTGGGTCAACACACGGCGGTATTCTTTCGCCTTTTGCACCAACGGCTCCAGTTCAGCGCGCTCCTTGGCAAGTTCTGCCGCGCGCTTATAGTCGTCGCCCACTTCTGCCAACGCCTGATCAATTTCGGCAAAACGCTTCTCAATGCCGGCAAGTTTGTCCAACATACGCGGGTTCTCCTCAACGCAGGGATGCGCGTTGATTATACCAGCGCGAGCACCTTACAGGCTCAGCGGCTCGGCCCCGCGACCGATATTCGCCAGGAATTCATTGCGGGTGGCCGGGTTGGTGCGGAAACTCCCCAACATCGTCGAAGTCACCATGCGCGCATCATGCTTCTTCACGCCGCGAATCATGGCGCACATGTGGAAGGCTTCCATCACCACGGCCACGCCCTGGGGGTGCAGCAGTTCGTCCAGGAAATCGGCCACCTGGCGGGTGAGGCGTTCCTGCACCTGCAGGCGGCGGGCGAACATATCCACGATGCGGGGGATTTTGGAAAGCCCCAACACGCGCCCGTTGGGAATGTAGGCCACATGGGCGCGGCCGATGAACGGCAGCATGTGGTGTTCACACAGCGAATAAAACTCGATGTCGCGCACAATGACCATTTCGTCATAATCTACTTCGAAGAGGGCGTCGTTCACCAGCGCGACGGGGTCGGTGCGGTAACCGGCGAGCAACTCGCCATACATGCGGGCCACGCGGTCGGGGGTGCCTTGCAGCCCCTCCCGCTGGGGGTCTTCACCCACCGCTGCGAGAATATTGGTCACCGCGGTGCGGATGCGCGCTTCGTCAATTTCGCCGGAAAGCAACGCCGCGGCATCATGAAGGGAAGAATCAGGAAAGTTCATGCTCAACCTCTCAAACCC
This sequence comes from Chloroflexota bacterium, assembly GCA_011322445.1. Taxonomy (NCBI): domain Bacteria; kingdom Bacillati; phylum Chloroflexota; species Chloroflexota bacterium. The sequence goes on from DRMV01000032.1 coordinate 113,903, forward strand.
ATACAGATTGCGAACAGGATAACGGGTTCATTTTACCACCTTTTTTCTCTATTGTTATGATAAAATTTGAACAATTGTATCCGCCACATTTTCTCATGGAGGGTCTTCTGTGTTTCCAGGCTATCTCCTTGCGCTGCGCGAAGGGTTAGAAGCCGCGCTGATCATCGGCATGGTGCTCAGCGCCTTGCACAAAACCGGCCGGCGTGCCCTGGCCTCGGCAATATGGTGGGGCGTGGGCAGCGCCGCCCTGGTAGGGGTCGGGGTTGCCGTTTTACTCACCCGGTGGGGGCTCACCCTGGCAGGCCACGCCGGTGCGGCCTTCGAAGGCGCGACCATGTTCGCGGCCGCGGGCATTCTGACGTGGATGCTTTTTTGGATGAAAGGCCATGCCGCCGATTTGCAACAAACCGTGGCCCAGCGTGTGGCTGCCGCCGCGGGCCAAGGAAACGCCCGTGCCCTTTACGGCCTGGCCTTCTTCGCCGTGCTGAGGGAAGGGCTGGAACTGGCGCTTTTCCTCAGCGCCGCCGCCTTCACCTCTACCGCCGCGCAGACGGCTTTCGGCGCTTTGTTGGGGCTGGCAACCGCCGCCGGGCTGGGGTGGGCGCTTTTCACCGCCACCCTCCGGCTCAACCTGCGCCGCTTTTTCCGGGTAACGACCGTGCTCCTTTTCCTGTTCGCGGCCGGTTTGGTCGCCAACGGCGTGCACGAATGGAACGAAATTGGCTGGATTCCCGCAGGGATAGAGCACCTGTGGAACACGGCGACGCTGCTGCGCGAGGCATCGCCGCTGGGCAGTGTGCTGACCGCGCTGTTTGGCTATCGTGCCAGCCCCTCCCTGAGCGCCGTGTTGGCCTACGTTGGCTACATCGCCGCGGCGGCCACAGGGCTGCGTTTCACCCACCGCCCAACCGACCGCCCCGACGCCGCCTGAGCCCGCAGGCGGTATAATGAACCCATGCACATTCTGGTTACAGGCAGCACCGATTTTGTGGGGCAGGCGGTCATCCGCCACCTGGCGTTAGCCGGGCACCGCTTGCGAGCGCTCATCCCGCCGGGGCCGGAAGGCCCTGCCCTGCCCCCTGGGGTTCCGGTCGAAGCCATTCTCACCGCCCCCGACGATGTGCGCGGCCTGCGTGCAGCCCTGGCAGGGGTCGACGCGGTGGTTTCCGTGTCGGGCGCAAGGCTACCCGCCCCTGACGAAGACCCCTTAGGGTTGGTACACCACATCCAGGCCCTGACCGAAGCCGCCGCCGACGCCCACACCCCCGCCATCCTGCACCTGAGCACCTTGGGCGCCGAGCCTTCCTCGGCCTTTCCATGGTTCAAAGCCCACGGGTTGGCCGAACTCGCCTTGCAGCGCAGCGGCGTGCCGCTCACCGTGTTCCGCATTGGCATGCCTTTTGGCGCGGGCGACGCCTTTAGCACCACCTTCGCGTTGCTACTCCACGCCGCACCGGTCTTCCCGCTGCCAGCAGGCGGCAAAACCCTGCTGCACCCCCTGTGGGTGGAAGACCTGGCAGCCACCGTGGCCCTCACGGTAGAAACCCGCCCCCCGCGCGGGGAAACCCTCGCCATCGGCGGGCCGGAACACCTCAGCCTGCAAGAGACCGCCGAAATCCTGAGCCGTGCCCTTGGCCTGCGCCGCCGCTTCGTCGGTGCGCCCCCTGCCTACCTGCGCCACCTGATCACCTGGTTACGCTATTTCTTCCCCCGCCTTCCCGTTTCTTCGTTCTGGCTGGATTACTTCGCCGCCGACCGCATCGCCCCGGCCGACACCTTGCCCCGTGAATTTGGCCTGTTGCCCGAGCGCTTCGCCCACCGCCTGCAACACCTGGAAGGCGTGCCCTGGCGCAAGCGCCTGCTCCACACCCTGCTTGCGAGGTAAGCCATGCGTCGCCTGAACCTGCACGGACAAACTTTCGAAATCCGCTTCCTGGAAAGCCCAACGGAGATGGACGCGGTCGAAGAAATTCAACGCGCCGTCTGGCCGGGGTCGGAAACCGATGTCGTGCCTTCCCACCTGCTGCTGACCATTGCCCACAACGGCGGCGTGGTGCTCGGCGCCTATCACCTGGAAAGCGGGCGCATGGCCGGCTTCGTTTACGGTTTCCCCTGCATGGCCGAAACCGCCGACGGCTGGCAGTTCAAACACTGCTCCCACCAGTTGGGGGTGCACCCCGACTTCCGCAACCTGGGGCTGAGTTTTCACCTCAAGCGCGCCCAATGGCAGTGGGTGCGCCACCAGGGGCTGCCGCTCATCACCTGGACGTACGACCCGCTGCTCAGCCGCAACGCCCACCTCAACATCCGCAAACTGGGGGGCGTGTGCCGCACCTACCTGCGGGAAGTGTACGGCCAAATGCGGGACGGCCTGAACGCGGGGTTGCCTTCCGACCGGTTCCAGGTGGAATTGTGGGTAGAAGCGCCGCGCGTGCTGCGACGGCTGGAAACCGCGCCACCGCTCGCCCTCGACCTGGCACACTACCTGAGCGCCGGCGCGCAAATTCTCAACCCCTCCGCGCGCGGCGAAGGCGACTTCCCTGTGCCCATGCCGCCCCCCGCCCCCGCCGCTGGCGACCTGCTGTTGGTCGAAATTCCTTCCGACTTCCAGGCCCTGCGCGCCACCGACCGCGACCTGGCCCTCCGCTGGCGGCTGCACACCCGCGAAATCTTCGAAGATCTTTTTGCCCGCGGCTACCTGGTGACCGACCACGTCTACCTGCCCGAACCTTTTCCGCGCAGTTTCTATGTTCTGACTCACGGTGAGGCCACATTAGGGGTATAATTGCGCTCGCGTCAGGGCTATCCTGGCGCCATCCCAAACCAAAGCACGCTCATACCTGCCATGCACATTGGCTTTGTTGCCACCCGTTTCGCGGGCACCGATGGCGTTTCGCTGGAAACCACCAAGTGGCGCGCCATTCTGGAGCGGCTGGGACATACCGCTTATTTTTGCGCCGGGGAGTTGGACGAAGACCACCTCCCCGGTATGCGCGTCCCCGAGATGCACTTCCAGCACCCGGAAATTCGCGCCCTGCACGACCAGGCTTTCGGCCACGCCCCGCTGCCCGCCGACTTTTACCCTCGCCTGGAAGCCACCGCTGAGGCTATTCTTACCGCCCTGCACCGCTTCGTTGCCACCTTCCGCATCGACTTACTCGTCACCGAAAACGCCCTCACCATCCCGATGAACCTGCCGTTAGGGGTGGCGCTGCGGCGGCTGATCGCCGAGACCCACATCCCCACCTGGGCGCACCATCACGATTTCTACTGGGAGCGGGCACGCTTTCAGGGAAGCCCGGCAGCCGACGTGCTCGAAGAAGCCTTCCCGCCCGCGCTGCCGGAAGTGCGCCACATCGTCATCAACCGTCCGGCGCAGCGCGACCTGCAAGCCCGCCGGGGGCTGGAAAGCACGGTCATCCCCAACGTTTTCGACTTCAACCGCGCCGCGATTGGCATCACCGCCGCCAACCGCGACCTGCGCGCCCACCTGGGCCTGAGCGACGACCATTTGCTCATTCTCCAGCCCACGCGGGTGGTGCCGCGCAAAGGCATCGAGCACGCCATTGCCTTGGTGCGCGAACTGCGCCGCCGCAAACGCCAACTGTTGGGCAAAGAGCCGGTGCTGGTGGTCAGCCACCACGCGGGCGACGAGGGCATGGACTACCTCGAACACCTGCAAACCTTAGCACGGCGCTGGCGGGTGCCCTTTTACTACACCCCCCACCATTTCTACGCCCGCCCGCCGCGCGACAACGGCGCCCCGGCCTACAGCCTGTGGGATGCCTACGTCCACGCCGACTTCGTCACCTACCCCAGCCGTTACGAAGGCTTTGGCAACGCGCTGCTGGAAGCCATCTACTTCCGCCTGCCGATGCTGGTCAACCGTTACAGCGTGTATGTGGAAGACATCGCGCCGTTAGGCTTCGACCTGGTGGAAATCGACGGAGAGGTCAACGCTGAAGCGGTGGAAGCGGTAGTCGAGGTGCTACGCGACCCGGTGCGCCGCCGCCGCATGGTCGAACACAACTACCAGCTGGCGCGCGAGCACTTTTCCTACGAAGCCGTGCTGCCCACGTTCGAGCGGCTTCTCACCACACCATACCCCGCGCCGGCAGGGTAGCCTTCCCCAACCAACAACCCACCCCAACCGTTAAACCAACCCCGAGGCAGGGACTTTCCCTGCCTCGGGGAGTTTTTTTGGGATTGCCTTCAGCCGCGCCGGGCGCGCTTCGAGCCCTTTAGGCTATACGAAAAGCGCGGCGGGCGGCAGAGCCGTCAGATGCCCCCAGCGGGTGGTAGCAAGAAGATAGCAAGCGAAAATCACGAACAGCACCAGCAAGAGCATGCCGCAACCCACGCCGCTGCACGAACAGCCTTTGCCAAACCCAAAGCGCTCTTCCAAAAACTCGAACAGCCAGGTGAGCAACACCAGGCGCAACAGGCCACCTAAGCAGCCGGGGCGATCGTTATTCATGGCTGAGCCTCCTGCGGGGTGGGCGTGGGTGTGGCCGTCGGCGCGGGCGTCATGGAAGGTAACGGCAACAGGTACGGGGCGTCGTTCGGCACCAGCATCACCTGCACGCCCGGCGCGAGTTTTTCGATGTACTGGTAGGTGAGCAGGTCAGGGTTATTTTGCAACACCTCGGCAATCAACTGCAAAGCCTGGGCTTCAGCCTGAGCCTGGATGACGCGCGCCTGGGCATCGCCTTTGGCCTTGATGACTGCCGCATCGGCCTGGCCTTGCGCCACCTGCCGGGCCTGTTCGGCTTCCTGCTTTTTCTGCTCGACCACAAACTTGGCCTGCAACGCTTTCTGCTCGGCAATCTGCTTTTGTTCAATGGCCTGAGCATATTCATCGGTGAAGGCAATGTTTCGCAGCACAAAGCCTTCCAAAGTCAGGCCGTTCTCTTCCAGCCGCTGCGCCAGGGTCTTGGAAATCATCTGCTCCAGTTCAAAACGCTTGGTGCTGATGACCTCCTCGATGCGGAACTGAGAAACCGCATCGCGAATCACCCCCCGCACCAGGGGGCGCACCAGTTCATGGGCATAGCGGTCTTGCCAGGCAATGTGTACTTCGACCACTTTGGCAGGGTCGATGGAGAAAATCACCGAGGCATCCATATACACCAATTGGCCATCTGCCGTGCGCGCTTTGATGGAATCATCGCCTTCCACTGCGCCTTCGCTCGGCGTGGACGACATGGTGTAAGTTTGTTTGGAAATCGGGTAGTAAACCACGTACTCCACATAAGGCACAATCCAGTGCAAACCGGGTGTGAGTGCCTGCGAGCGGTAGCCGGTGGGGGAAAGCGCCGAAATCACCACCCCGCGTTCCTGGGGTGGCACGAAGACCAGCCCCGCGCCCACGGTGGTCACCAAAATAGCCGCCGCAGCGAGGGCCAACAACGTACGCACCAGGGACTTGACAGGCTGGTGGCGGGTAGCACGCACCACCAACAGCCCTAACACCCCCAACGCCCCCAGCCAGAGCAGGCCGCTCAAACCGCGTACAACGCTTACAAGGTCCACATCTTCCTCCTTCGTTCAGTCGAGTTGCCCAAACAACGGCTCCATTCTATCATAAGCGCCCCTTCGGCCCGGCAGAAGTCCGAAGCGGGGCAAGACAGAGCAAAAGTAACTTTCCGAGCACCCCAAAGTGCTCCCCGCCCCAACACGGTGGCTTTCAACGGCGCTCGGACGCGCCTTCGGGCAAAGGCTTACAAAAAAGCCCCGCCTGAGGCGGGGCCAGAACGCAATACCAGCCAGGCGTTTAGAGGCGCTTCGCCATCTTGGCCGCCAGGTCGGCCACACGACACGAGTAGCCCCACTCGTTGTCGTACCACGACAACACCTTGACCAAATTGCCCTGCACCACGGTGGTGTTCTGAGCATCCACAATGGAAGAGCGCGGGTCGCCCTTGTAGTCCGAAGAAACCAACGGCTCGGTCGAGAAGCCAAGAATGCCCTTCATGGCGCCTTCCGCAGCGGCTTTGAACGCCGCGTTGACCTCTTCGGCCGTGGTTTCTTTCTCGACCACCGTGACGAAATCGATCACCGAGACGGTGGACGTCGGCACCCGGATGGACATGGCGTCGAACTTGCCTTGCAGTTCGGGAATGACCTTCCCCACGGCTTTGGCCGCGCCCGTGGTCGTGGGGATGATGTTGATGCCCGCGGCACGCGCCCGGCGGAAATCCTTGTGATGCGCCAGGTCCAGGATGCGCTGGTCGTTGGTGTAGGAATGCACGGTGGTCATGTAGCCTTTGACAATGCCAAAATTGTCGTTGATGATCTTTGCCACCGGCGCAAAGCAGTTGGTCGTGCAGGAAGCATTGGAAACGACATCGTGCTTGGCGGGGTCATAGAGGTCATCGTTCACCCCAAGCACTATCGTGATATCTTCGTTTTTAGCCGGCGCCGAAATGATGACTTTCTTTGCGCCACCGTGCTCAATGTGCGAGCGGGCGCCGGGGTCGGCCGCGGCGTCGCGAAACACGCCAGTGGATTCCACCACAATGTCCACCCCGAGGTCCTTCCAGGGCAACTTACGCGGGTCGCGCTCGGCAAACACCTTGACATGGTGGCCATTGATGACCAAATCGCCGCCAACGACTTCCACCGTGCCATCAAAGTGGCCATAGTTGGAGTCGTGGGCAAAGAGATAGGCGTTCATCTCCGGCGGGAAAAGGTCGTTGATCGCGACGACTTCCAGTTCATCGCCGTGGCGTTCCATAATGGCTTTCAAAACCTGGCGCCCGATGCGCCCAAAGCCGTTGATACCGATGCGTACGGTCATAGCCAACCTCCAAAGGGAAAAGTCAAAGACGGTTTCGGTAACTTAATCATACCACACGAGCGGAAAAACCCTCGTTTTCGCGCACAATCGCTTGCCCCATCCTTAGCCCTGCTTTCGGCAGTGCTTATGGCCTGTTCCCTTCCAGAAGAAGGGAAATAGACGAAGGCGCATGGGGGAAAGCCTGCGCCAATTGGCGGAGACAGCGTGCTGCCCCTCTCATTCCCACAAATGCAAACGCTCGCGGCTTCCACCGCGAGCGTTTCTCTTTCCATCGCGGGACAACACCCGCAAGATTGAGGTGGCGAGGGAGGGATTTGAACCCACAACCAAGGGCTTATGAGTCCCCTGCTCTACCATTGAGCTACCTCGCCGCGGCCCAAAGTATACGCGGAGGGGGAAAGTTTGTCAATGGTTCAGCAACGCCCCAACAGGGGAAGCCGCCTGCTGCGCGACGCCTTCTCGACCCACCGCGGCGGCTACCCGCCCGACGGCCTCCACCAGTTTTGCGAGGGCTTCCACCCGCAGCGACTGCGCCCCATCGGAAAGGGCCGCCGCGGGGTCGGGGTGCACTTCCACCAACAGGCCGTCGGCTCCAGCCGCCACCGCAGCCAACGCCGCTGGCAACACCAGGTCGGCGCGCCCGGTCGCATGGCTGGGGTCGCCGATGACAGGCCAGGGGGCTTCCTGCTTCGCCAGAGCGATGGCGTTGGCATCGAGAGTGTTGCGCGTGGCGGTTTCGAAGGTGCGAATGCCGCGCTCACAAAGCAAAATGCGCTCGTTGCCCCGCCGGGCGATGTGCTCGGTGGCCAGCAGCCATTCCCGCACCGTACTCATGAAGCCGCGCTTGAGCAACACGGGCTTGTCGGTTTCGCCCACCGCCCATAGCAGGGGGTAATGTTGCATGTTGCGGCTGCCAATCTGGATGATGTCGGCATATTCGGCCACCAGCGGCAGATGCTCGACGCCCAACGCCTCGGTAACCACCAGCAGGCCAAACTCATCAGCCACCGCGCGCAAGATGCGCAACCCTTCCACCCCCAACCCCTGAAAACTATCGGGCGAGGTGCGAGGCTTGAACGCCCCGCCCCGCAGCACCCGCAGCCCCAGGCGCGCCACTTCAGCGGCCACAGCGCGGGTCTGTTCGTAACTCTCCACCGCGCACGGCCCGGCCATGACCACCACCGGCGAAGACGCGCCTATCGGCAGGTCGGGGGAAAGCCACAAAGGGGGAGCCGTCATGGGGAATACCTCAACATGCCGGTTGCAACTGAGGGAAAGCCAGTGCCGACGCGAGGGCGCGGCGCATGGTCTCCAGTTTGAGCGTGGTTTCCTGCCATTCGCGCGCCGGGTCGGAACCTGCCACAATGCCAGCCCCAGCGTAAAGCACCGCCCGGTCGCCCAGCAGCAGCGCCGAGCGGATTGCCACCCCCAATTCGCCACTACCGTCGGGGAACATCAGCCCCACGGGGGCAGCATACCAGCCGCGCGGGTACGGCTCGTGGGCGGCGATGAAATCCAACGCGGCGGCCCGCGGCACGCCTCCCAAAGCCGGGGTCGGATGCAGCGCCGCTGCAACTTCCAGCAGGCCTATGCCCGGCCGCAACAGGCCACGCAGTGGTGTTTCCAGATGCTGAATGTGCGGCAGGCGGCGCAAACGGGGTTGCGAAGGCGCAGCCAGCCCTCGCGTAAGCGGCATGAGCGTTTTGCGAATGGCCATGACGACGGCAGCGTGCTCGCGGCGATCTTTGGCGCTCTGAAGCAACTGCCGCCCCAAGAGAGCATCTTCGTGCTCATTGCGCCCGCGAGCAATGCTGCCCGCCAGCGCCACGGTTTCCACCTGCCCATGCTGCACCCGCGCCAGCAACTCCGGCGTGGCGCCCACAAAGGCCATCCCCGGCTGCGGCTCGAACAAAAAGCAATAAGCCCGCGGCTGGCTGCGATGGAGGGCCTGCAACACAGCCACCGGGTCGGCCGGCGTCGGCAAGGGCAACACCACCGGCCGCGCCAGCACCACTTTCTGCAACGCACCAACGGCAATGGCTTCCAACGCGGTTTGTACCGCGACTTCCCACGCCTTTTGGGAAAGCACCTCTTCGGCAGGCGGCAGTTCGGCAGGCGAGGCAGCGGGAATCCCTTCCTCAGAAGGCACGGCCAGGGGGCCACGCACGCTTTCCGGGGCAGCCAACAGCGCCGCGGGGAAGGCTTCCCACCACGGGGCACGATGGTGATCTTGCGGGGAAAAGCCAAAACCAACGAAGCGGGGAGCGCTTTCCCCAACAGGGAAGGCCGCTTGCAAGGCACGGAAGCGTTCCGGGCCCTCGGCGGCGGCGCTTTCCCGCAGGCCAGCCCCTACCCAGCCCGTTTCACCATGCAGCCAGGCCCAGCGGGGAAGGCCCTTGTGCTGGCGCAGCCAATCGTAAAGGGTCATGTTTCCTCTTCCAGGCCAATGGAACGCAGCAGCATCAGCCGCAGGGAAGGCAGCCAGCGGTCGGGTGCGGGTTTGCCGGTGAGCAGCCAGCGGGTGACCAGTTCGTAAATGGCCCCTACCCAGGCGTAGGCCGTCACTTCGGCATCCAGCGGGGGAATATCGCCTTCGGCAACGGCCTGCTCCAGGTAAGTGCGGATGAGGCTGGCGAAACGGTCGTTGATTTCCAAACGCTTGCGCTCGAACCGCTCGCCCAACCCCACAGCCTGCACCAGAAAAATCTTCGCCAGGGGGCGATATTCGGCAAAAGTATCCAGTCCGGCTTCCAGCGCGGCCGTGACCCGCCGCACCCCGCCCCGCTCGGCGGCGATGGCCTCGGTGAGGCGCTTTTCCAGCAGCCCGGCAAACTGGTCGATGATGGCAAGAAAGAGGCGCTCTTTGCCAGGGAAGTGGAAATACACGCCGCCTTTGGAAACATGGGCTTCGGCCACAATGTCATCCATGCGCGTCTCGTGGTAACCCTTGCGGGCGAACACCCGGATGGCCGCGTCGAGGATGCGCTGGCGGGTATTGGCAGGTGTGGGGGCAGTCATCAAGTGCTCCAAGGGAGGGAAAGCGATTTGTGGTAAAATGTCATCCGACTGACCAGTCGGTCGCAAGCGGTAGGATACCACGGCCACGCCCATTCGTCAATTCGCGGCATCAGCATTCTCGCGAGGCTGTTTATGGACACTTCCTCTTCCCTCCCCCGCTGGAAAATCTGGATGCTGGCTATTCGCCCAAAAACGCTGCCCGCGGCCGTTGGGCCGGTGCTGGTGGGGTGGGGGCTGGCGGCGCACGAGGGCGTCTTCCGCTGGGGGCCGGCGCTGGCGGCGCTGGCAGGGGGCATTTTGCTGCAAATCGGGGCCAACTTAGCCAACGACGTTGCCGATTTCCAACGCGGCGCCGACCACGGCGAGCGCCTCGGCCCTACCCGCGTGACCCAGGCGGGGCTGCTTTCGCCTGCCGAAGTGACGCGCGGGATGTGGGTCACCTTTGCCCTGGCCGCGATGGTGGGTGTTTACCTCATCGCCGTGGCGGGCTGGCCAGTGGCGCTCATTGGCCTGACGGCCATTCTCGCGGCCATCGGCTACACCGGCGGCCCGTGGCCTTACGGCTATTACGGCCTGGGCGACCTGTTCGTCTTCCTCTACTTTGGGCTGGCGGCGGTGGGGGGCACCTATTTCGTGCAGGCGCGCGCCGTGTCCACGGCGGTGTGGTGGGCTGCCGTGCCGCTAGGGCTGCTGGCCACGGCCTTGCTGGTGGTCAACAACCTGCGCGACATCCCCACCGACCGGGCGGCAGGAAAACGCACCTTGGCCGTGCTGCTGGGGGAAGGCGGGGCGCGCCTGGAATACGATGTGTGCGTGGGGGGGGCTTATCTCATCGTGAGTGCCGCAGTGGCGGCGGGCATCTTCCCCCTGGGGGCGCTGGTCATCTGGCTTTCGCTGCCGTGGGCGTGGCGCACCCGCCGCATCGTGAGGGCAGCGCGCGGGCGCGCGTTGAACGCCGCCCTGGCTCGTACCGGCCAACTCATCCTGATTTTCGGGGTGCTGCTGGCTGCAGGGCTGGCCATCACGCGCTGACAGCCGGGCAGGCAAAATCGCGCTTCCCGCCTGCCGCTTTCAGGCTGCTTTGAAGATCTGCCGGTAAAGGTCTTCCCCGAAACTGGTTTGCAGCGGCTCGGCAGGGATCATCTTGAAGGTGCGGCGGCCGTCGGGCAGGCGCTCGGCGCGCAGGAAAAGGGCTTCCCCCTGGTTGGCGGTGTAGTAACCGTGGGCGAAGGTGTAGAAGTGGGTCACGAAAAACACCTTCACCTGGCCTTCCAGCAAAGCATCCACAATCTGACGGGCGATTTCTGAGCCTTCCCGCTCGTTGGTGGCGGCAAAGGATTCGTTGAACAGCACCAGGCTGTGGGCGCGCAGATGGTCGGCGATGGCATCCATGCGCCCCAGTTCCTCATCAAATTTGCCGCTTTCCATTTCGGCGTCTTCCTCGCGCTTGAAGTGGGTGAACACGCCGCGGGCGAGGTTGGCTTCCAGCGCCTGCGCGGGCACGAACAGCCCGGCCTGCATCATCAACTGCGCCAGCCCCACGCTGCGCAGGAAGGTGGTTTTGCCACCCTGGTTGGCGCCGGTGATGATGACCAGGTTTTTGGCATTGGCCTGGATGTCGTTGCCCACCACGGCAGCGTTTTTCGCCAGCGCCAGGCCGAGGTCGTAGAGGCCGGAAGCCGCAAAACGGCGCGTTTCGGCCGGGGCGGGGTCGGGGAAAGCCAGGGGCATCCCCAGCGCGGCGATGCGCTCGGCGAGGTTGAGCGCCCCGACGTAAAAGGCCAGTTCGGCCTGCAGCAGTTTCAGGAAGCCGTCGATGTGGTCGGCAGCCTGGGCTACCGCGTTGGCGACCTCGTTCAGGCCGCGGTCTTTGATTTCGCCCAGGGCCTTGGAGCCGTAAGTGTCGCGCGGGGGAATGGTAAAGCCGCAGGAAGGCGTGCGGTCGAAAATCTGTTTGAGGATGGGGCGCGGTGTGCGGCGGGGTTTGCGGAGGGTGTAGCGTGTGCCTTCGTTGCCCGGTCCCAGTTCGGCGCTCAGTAGCACCCCCTGGCGGAATTTCAGCGTGCGGAGGTGGGTTTCCACCTCTTCGAAATAGGCTTCGTCCAGTTCGGCCTGCAGCATGGCGAAGAAGCGGCGGAAGCCTTCTGAAGCAAACGCCCCAGCCTGGGCGTCGGCGATGGCCTTCAGCCGCCGCAGCAGCCCCACGAACATGGCCAGCAAATCGACGGCACTGCTCAAAATGCCCTGGGGCGAGCGGCTGAAAATGCCCAGCCACTGCTCGCGCTTCTTCTCCTGCGCTTCAATGGGGATGCGGTAGATCTCCCGCACGACGTCGGGGTGGGCAAGGCAGTCTTGCAGCACAGCCTGCCGGTAGCGGATGAGGTCGACGTCTTCCAGGGAATCCAGCAACACGCGCCGCGCCGCGGCGTACAGGAATTTATCGTCCTGGGCCATGGCCTCGTAAACCTGAGGGAGCCCCAAATCCTGCTCCAGGGCTTCGGCCTGCCATGGCAGGGGGGCTTCGGGGTCGGCGTCGCGGTTGGGGAAGAGCAGAAAGACATTCATGGGCGCACCCGTGCCACGAGTTGGTCGTGGGTGAGGTGGTGTTTCTCGGCGAGGGCGAGGGCGTAGGCCAGGCCGTTGGCGCGGCGGCGCACGATTTTGTAGGTGCGCTCGGCAGGGTTTTTGGGGTCCACCGTGCTCACCATGCTGACCACCTGCGGCCCCAGCGTCGAGAGTTCGGCCAGAAAGGTGACAAACACCCCCAGGGCATCCAGGGCGAGGAGTCTTTCCATCACCTGCCGCCCCAGGAAAAGCGCATCCTGGAAGGTGGTGGAAGCGAACACTTCGTTGAGGATGATGAGGCTCTGGGGCGTGGCCTGCTTGAAGGTTTCCCGCAGGCGGATGAGTTCGTCTTCCAGTTTGCCGCGCAGGTTGGTGACTTCTTCGGCGCGTTCAAAGTGGGTGAAGATATGGTCGGGCAGCACTAGGCGGGCTTCCCGGCCGGGGACCGGCAGCCCCAGCGCCGCGAGGTAGTGCAACTGCCCCACCGTGCGGGCGAAGGTGGTCTTGCCGCCCTGATTGGGGCCGGTGACGACAAAGATGCGTTCTTTGCCGTGCAGGGCGAAATCGTTGGTCACGACCAGCCGCCCTTCGCTCACCAGTTTGTGCGCCAGGGCCAGGTCGAAGGTCGCCCGCGCCGCGATGGCCTTGTCGGTGATGATTTCGGGGGTGCAGAAGGGCAGCCCGGCTTCCCGCAGGGGGGCGATGAATTCCAGATAGGCCAGGTAAAACTGCACTTCGCGGTCAAAGGCCGTCACCACGGGGTCGAGGAAATCGGGATGGCGCGCGCGGAAGGCGTCCAGATGGGCGAAGGGTTCGGGGTAGAGTTTGACCACGCAGTCCAGAATCTGGGCTTCGACGTGGTTCATCCCGCTGCGGACGTACACCGGCGTGCGGTAATCTTTCACCGCGCCGCGGCGGAACTTGGCGAAGGTGCGTTCCACTTCGGCGGCGTGGTCGGGCTCGTCTTCGCAGCGGCGCACCCGCACGGTATCCCCCATGATGTGGATGCAGTAGCGGATGGCGTCCAGTTCGGTGCGCACGGCCTGCGCTTCGTCCCGCAGGGCGGTGAACGCCTCGGCGTGGACATAGTCGGCGAGGTAGTCGCGCAGCGCCAGGAAGGCCGCAGCGTGGAGATCGGCCTCGGCCAGGGCGTCGGCGAGCGCCTGGACGGCCTCGGTGTAGCGCAGCACGGCTTCCAGGAACCAGCCCGCGATGTGGTAGGGGTATTCCAGGTCGTTCAGCATCCGCAGGTAGCGGCTGACCTGGCGCATGCGGGTGGCAAAGGTGTGGACGTGCTCCCGCAGGGCGTCGTTTTCCAGATCCTGCGCCACGGCCTGGCGGTAGCGCACGGCAGCGGCATCGTGCAGGGGGTGGTAGAAAAACGGACGCAGACGATAGACCTTGCGGCCGGCGAGCAGCGCGTCGACCACCTGATCCAGGTTGAGGTCGCCAAAAAACGGCGGCTCGGCGGCCTGATCTTCGTCAGGCCGGGCAGCGTCCGGCGGGAAGAGCACGCTTGGCGAGGGCATGGCGTTACTCCGCGGGCTTCCGCCCCCAATAGACGGCCACCGCGCCGAACATCAGCCGCTGGTAGCCCACCTCGCGGAAGCCGGCGGCTTCCAGGCGGGCAACCATTTCGGGCGGGGCGAGGAAGTTTTCGGTGGAAGCCTGCAAATAGCGGTAGGCGTGCGCGTTGCGGGCAACGGCCTTCCCCAGCCAAGGGATAACCACCCGCAGGTGCAGCCGCATGAAGGGGGTGAGCAGGTTTTGCGGCGGGCGAGAAGTGTCCAGCGCCGCCCAGCGGCCGCCCGGATTCAGCACACGGTGTTGCTCTTGCAGCGCCGCGTCGAGGTCGGCCACGTTGCGCAACAGGAAAGCGGAGGCCAGCGCGTCGAAAGTGTCGTCGGGGAACGGCAATTGTAGCGCGTCGGCGGTCAGCCAGCGGATGGGGAAGCCTGCCAGTTGCTCTTTGCCCACCGCCAGCATTTCAAAGGTCAGGTCGCTGGTCACGGGCAGAATGCCGGGGGCCATGCGGAGGGCTTCGCGCGTCAGCGCGCCGGTGCCGCCGCCCAGGTCCAGGAAGCGGTCGCCGGAGCGCAGGGCCAGGCGGCGCAAGGTTTCCCGCCGCCAGAGGTCATCTTGCCCCAGGGAAATCAGGCGGTTGAGCAGGTCGTAGCGGTCGGCAATCTGAGCGAACAAATTGCGGACGTATTCCGGCTTCTTTTCGCTGGGGGGTAAAACGGAAAAATCACTCATGGCAAAAACTCAAGGCAGCCAGCGGTATTCCAGCGCGGGGGCGAGCATCCGGTTCCACGAAGGCAACAGCGCGCCGAAAGAGGGGGTGAGCCGCCCGGCCGCGCCGCTCAAAATGGCCTCAATAGGCGACATCGGCGGTTCGTAGCGCACCACGCGCGGCACGTCGGTGATGTTGCCCAGGTCGGCGGCTTTGGCGATGGCGTCGTCTTCGTAGCCCAGGGCATCGATCAGTTTCAAATCCAGGGCATCCCGGCCGGTGTAAACCCGCCCATCGGCCAGTTGACGCACCTTGCCTTCGGGAATGTGCCGGCTATCGGCCACGATTTTGACAAAGTTGTCGTAGGCCTGGTCAATGACATGCTGCCAGTATGCCTTTTCCTCGGGCGTCATTTCCCGGTAGGGACTGCCAAAATCCTTGTCTTTGCCCGACTTGATGACGGTCATCTGAATGCCGAGTTTTTCCATCAAGCCCTGGGCGTTGGGGAATTCGCTGATGACGCCGATGGAGCCGGTCAGGGTGTAGGGGTTGGCATAGATGTAGTCGCCTGCCATGCTGACGTAATAGCCGCCGGAAGCCGCGAGGTCGCGCATCAGCACCACAATGGGCTTGTCCATGTCTTTGAGCGCCTGGTAGATGCGGTCGCTGGGCACGATGCCACCGCCGGGGCTGTTGACTTCCAGCACCACGGCCTTGATGCTGCTATCGTGCTTGGCGGCGGTGATCATGGCGATGATGTCATCGGCAGCAGCGACCTGCGAGGTGCCCAGGGCGGAGGCGTGGCCTTCCACGATGGGGCCGTTGATGGGGATGATGGCCACGGCGGGGCCGGTCAGGGGGCCGCGCACGTGGCGCGCCACGGGGGCTTTGGCCATCGTGGCAGTGGAACCTCCGCTGGTGATGCTGGCACTGACCAGGGCCAGCATGAACAGGCCGCCGCAGGCGAAAATCGGCAACAGGAAGCCCAACGCCACGCCGATGAGCGCCCACAAGGCATTGCGGGAAGACGCCGGGCGCGGCTGACGGGGCGGGGTAGCGTTAGGCACGGGTTGTTGAGGATTGTTCATCTTGCTCTCCTTCACGAGGGGCTCTGAGGGCACACCCAGCACGCGGGCAGAACGACGAAGGGGGATTTTCGTGTGCTATGATGCGTCTGCCGCGGGATTGTACCATAGCGGCCAGGGTTGCCGAACCGGCGGCAGCGAGGCGGCCAAAGCAGCGGGAAGGAAGAAACCGCGCACCCCAAATGCCAACCCTTCACCGGCGGCCGACAGCCACCTTCACACCGGCAACACGGCGGCACACCGCCACCCGCTTTCGAAACAGGCCCGAAAGGCCGGTTTGGCCGGGTAAGGAAAGCGCACCACGTGCTGGTAGGCCTTGCCCGCGCGCACCTCGGTGAAAGCCAGGTATGAATCTACAATGGAACTGGTGTATTCCCACAGAGCCACGTCGCGCAAGGCTACATCGAGGCTCAGGTCAGGCAGCAGGAAAAGGCGGCGGTCGGTCGCCACCAGCACCTGGGTACCCGCTTTGGGCTGGAACCATGCTGGCAGCGCCGCCCAGGCGTAGGGGTGTTCGCCGTCTTCCAGGGCGTCTTCCAGCAACGGCCGGAAGTGCTCGGTCAGGCGGCGGCTTTCGTCGGGGTCGTTGGAGGCGGTGTCGACCAGAGGTTTGAGGGTCTCGGGCAAGGGGGGCGGGGTCGCCCGTTGCAGGGCCCGCGCTGGCGAGGCGGTGCTCACCACCGGCGCAAGCAGCGCCAGCAGGTCTTGCAGCGCCGTGCGGGTGTAAGCCGGCGATTCCCAGACTATTTCGGCCTCGCCTTTGGCCGCTGCCCAGCGGGTGGTGAGGGCGAGGTGATTGCCCAGGGGGCGCAGGTCGGCAGCACGCAGGCGTTCCAGCACGCCTACCACTTCCCGAAAGCCGTAGCGGATGTTGGCAGCGTCGGGGGGGATGAGCTCGGCGAGGTGGATCAGGCGGTGGGTGGTGAGCAGCAGCACGCCTTCCTGCAGGCGTTCGCGCCGCAGCCAGGAACGCTGGCGCTGGCTGGCCATGGCGGGGCGGCGGGCGGCGTAGAGGATGCGCTCGTCGGGGGCCAGGGCGTCGCCGACATAATCCTGAAAGCGGTAAGGCAGTTCAAAGAAGGTGTATTCGGCGGCGGTGTATTGCTCGGCATCGGCATAGCCCCCCTGCGCCGCCGAGCGCAGGGCCTGCCAGGCGGGGGCGTGGCGGCGGCGGGCGGTGTCGTGGTTTTCGCGGTAGCGGCGTGCTCCCTCGTGGAGGTGCGGTTCCACTTCTTCGACTTCCAGCCAGCGCCATTCGCCGGGGCGGGCGCGGCGCAGGGCTTCCAGCACGGCTTCCTGCTGCTGCGCAGGAACGGCTTTCCACTCGCGGGGGGCTTCCGGTTCGGCTTCCACCACCGCGACCAAAAAAGGCGGCTCTTCTCCCCGCTGGAAGGCGCCTAACAGGCGGCCTTCCAGCAGGGTGTCGGTGGGGTGCGAAATGCTGCCCAATACCACCACGCGGAACGGCTCGTCGTAGGGCGTCCACACTTCGGGTAGCACGGCAACGTCGAAGGGGAGGGCTTCCACGGGCGGCACGATTTCTTCCAGCCGCCAGGCCGCGCCTTCTTCGGGCAGGTAGCGGCCCGTGATGCCGCCGGGCTGAATGATGCGGAGTTCCAGCAGGTGTTCTTTGGTCATCGGCCCTACCCACAAAGAAAGGATTTCTCGCCGGCACGCATGTTCAGGCACACAGGTTGGGCACGCCCAGGCGGTGAACCATCAAGCCCCAGCCAGGGCTGTGACAAAAAAACCTCTACCGAAACGCACACTTCGGTAGAGGCCATTAGTCCACAACGGACACAGCAAGGCGAGCCTCATCGCCATAGGGTTGTGGGGCAATTTTACTACAAGATGGCGCTAAGCCAAGGTGCCAAAAATCACAAAAACTGACACGCCGCGTTTGCTTTCTCGCCATTTTTGAGTACAATTACACAGGAACCCATTTCACTTTCCGAGGAGGTGTCACGAGCGAAACACATCCATTGTATGCCTTGCGTCTCTGCCCGTTTCCCATGCTCTTCAAGGAGGAGTCAAAATGAAACGCTTCTGGTGGCTTCTTGTCGCTACGCTGATCGTGGCAGCCATGGTACTGAGCGCCTGCAGCCCGAAGCAGCCAGCCACGCAAGCGCCGGCGCAACAGCAACAAGAGAAACAGCCTTTTGTGTTCGGTATGCTGCTGGTAGGGCCGTATAACGACCATGGCTGGAGCCAGGCCCATTACGAGGCCGGGCAGTATGTGGAGCAAAAACTGGGGGCCAAGATGCTTTACGTGGACAAGGTCAACCCCGCCGACCGTCCTGGCACCACGCCAGAACAACTGGCCGAAGACCTGGTCTCGAAAGGCGCCAAACTCATCATCTTCAACTCCGATGATATGAAAGACGCCGCCCTCGCTTTTGCCCAAAAACACCCCGATATTTACGTCATTCACGCCTCGGGCGACAACGCCTGGAAAGAAGGCAAGGACTACAAGGACTTGCCAAACCTGGCGAACGTGATGGGCAAGATGATCTACGGCAAGATGATTGCCGGCTGTGCGGCGGCCATGATGACCAACACCGGCCAGATCGGCTACCTTGGTCCCCTCATCAACGACGAGACCCGCCGCCTCGCCTCCTCGGCTTACCTGGGCGCCAAATACTGCTGGCAGCACTACCGCAACAAAGACCCCAAAGACCTGAAGTTCAAGGTGACGTGGATCGGCTTCTGGTTCAACATTCCCGGTGTGACCTCTGACCCAACCCAGGTCGCCGACGATTTCTTCAACAGCGGCTACGACGTCGTCCTCTCGGGCATCGACACCACCGAAGCCCTGGTGGAAGCCAAGAAATTCCACGACCAGGGCAAGACGGTCTACGCGGTGCCCTACGACTTCAAAGACGCCTGCGCCGAAGCCCCCAGCGTCTGCCTGGGTGTACCCTACTTCAACTGGGGCCCCAGCTACGTCAAACTCATCAAGAACGCCGAAGACGGCAAATGGCAATCCACCTTCATGTGGGTAGGCCCCGACTGGAAAGACATCAACAACCCCGACACCTCGGCCATTGGCTTTGAGAAGGGTGACGCCCTGAGCGACGAGGCTTCCGATGCCGTGACCAAATTCATCGACGAACTCGCCAACGGCCTCAACCTCTGGACTGGCCCGCTCAAACTGCAAGACGGCACCCTCTACCTGAAAGACGGCGAAAAGGCCACCGACCAGCAGATCTGGTACCTGCCGCAACTGCTGGAAGGCATGGAAGGCCAAAGCGTGCCGCAGAAATAACACCTCATGCTGTACTTTCTGGTGGGGAAAGCGGTCATTCGACCCGCTTTCCCCACCTTGCCAACTCGTCCCTTGCCGCCTTGGCAACCCAACCCCGCAACCCTACACAGGCCAGCCCATGAAAATCGAACTCCGCCACATTCACAAACACTTCGGGCCGGTACACGCCAACAACGACATCACCCTGACCATTCCTTCGGGGTCTATCTTCGGCCTGCTGGGGGAAAACGGCGCAGGCAAAAGCACCCTGATGAAAATCCTCTCCGGTTATTTCCACCCCGACGCCGGGGAAATCCGCGTGAACGGCTCGCCGGTCGTGATGCATTCCCCCGCCGACGCCATCCGCTTCGGCATCGGGATGCTCCATCAGGACCCGATGGACTTCCCACCCATGCGGGTGCTCGACAACTTCATGGTCGGCTATCCCGAAGGCTTAACCCTGCCGCGAGCAGAAGCCCGCACCGCCCTGGAAAGAATCAGCGCCCAATTCGGCTTCACGCTGGACCCTGATGCTTTTGTTGGCTCCCTCACCGTGGGTGAGCGCCAGCAACTGGAAATCGCCCGCCTGCTCTGGCTGGGCGCGCAAGTGCTGATCTTCGACGAGCCAACCACGGGCATCAGCGCCCAGCAAAAAGAAAAACTCTTTGCCGCCCTCCGCCGCCTGGCCGAAGCCGGCAAAACCATTATCTTCGTCACCCATAAACTGGAAGAAGTGGAAATGCTGTGCGACCAGGTGGCCGTGCTACGGGCCGGCGAAGTCGTCGGCGAAATGCGCCCCCCTTACGACCTCGACGAACTGGTGCGCATGATGTTCGGCAAGGTCATCACCAAAGGGGAACGCATCAGCGCCCCCTTGGGCAAAACCGTGCTCCAGATCAAAAACCTCGCCGTGGAAGACGTCCGCATCCGCATTTCTGGCGTCAATCTGGAAGTGCGAGAAGGCGAAGTCATTGGCCTCGCCGGCATGGAAGGGAGTGGACAGCGCCACCTGCTGCGGGCCTGCGCGGGGCTGGTGCGGCCGGTGGAAGGCGAAATCTGGGTCGATGGCGACAACCTCACCGGCAAAGGCTACCACGAATTCATGCGCCACGGCGTGGCCTACGTGCCGGCAGCGCGGCTGGAAGAAGGGCTGGTGCCCACCCTCACGCTGATGGAGCACGTCATCCTGGCCGAGGAACAACGCGGCCTGGTCATCGACCGCCAGGCTGCGCTGGAAAAAACCCAGGAACGCATCACCACCTTCAACATCCGCGGCCGCCCCAACCTGCCGGTAGAATCCCTTTCGGGCGGCAACCAGCAGCGCGCCCTGCTGGCCCTGCTCCGCCCCGGCCTGCGGCTCATTTTGATGGAACACCCGACCCGCGGGCTCGACATGGAATCGGCCATTTGGGTGTGGGAAACCCTCAAAAACCGCTGCCGGGAAGAGCGGACTGCCATCTTCTTCATGTCGTCAGACCTGGAGGAAATCTTGCACTACAGCGACCGCATTTTAGTTTTCTTCAGCGGCCAGGTTTCCGAACCCATCCCGGCTGAGGAAACCGACATCGAGCAATTAGGCCAGCTCATCGGCGGGCGCGGTTTCCCCCCTACCGGGGAGGTGCAGCCATGACCAACCGCCGAATCCACCTGATCTTCATGCTGCTGGCGGTGCTGGTGGCGCTGCTTTTCACCTCGCTCGTGCTGGTGATTGCCGGCGCTTCGCCCGTGGCCGCTTACTGGCACATTCTCAAAGGCTCATTGGGCTCATGGACCAACATCGCCAACGTCATGGTCGCGTGGGTGCCGCTCTTGCTGGCAACCTCGGGGCTGCTGGTGACCTTCGCGGCCGGGCTGTGGAACATCGGCATCGAAGGGCAAATTGTGCTGGGCGGCATCTTCACCACCTGGGTGCTGCGGCTGCTCCAGCACAGCACGATGAACCCCGCGCTCATTCTGGCACTGGCGATCACCGCCGGTGCGTTAGGCGGCGCACTGTGGTCGGTGCTGGCGGGATTGCTGAAGGTATATGGCGGCGTGAACGAGATCTTCGGCGGCCTGGGCCTGGATTTCGTGGCCGTCGCCCTCACCCTATGGTTGATTTTCGGCCCGTGGAAGCGCCCCGGCATTGGCTCGATGAGCGGCACCGAGCCGTTCCCCGAAAAGCTCTGGCTACCCACCGTGGCCGGTAGCCGCCTCAGCCTGTGGGCCTTGCTGATAGGGCTGGTGGGGGCTGCGGTGGTCTATTTCCTGCTTTCGGGCACCTATTTCGGCCTGAAACTCAAAGCCGTGGGCAAAAACCCGCGGGCGGCCCACCTGCTGGGCATTCCCACCACCCGCTACCTGATGAGCGCCTTCCTGCTCTCGGGGCTGTTTGCCGGGCTGGCCGGGGCAGTGCAGGTCACGGCGGTGTACCACCGCCTCATCCCGGCCATTTCCAGCGGCTACGGCTGGTTGGGGTTGATGGTCTCCATGCTCATCAACTTCCAGCCCGCATGGGTCGCGCCGGTGACGCTGTTCTTCGCCATTCTCAACATCGGCAGCATTCAACTCCCCATCGTGCTCAAACTGGACTCATCGTTGTCGGGCGTGCTGCAGGGTGCGCTGGTGCTTTCCTTTTTGCTGATGGCAGGCGTCCGCCAGCGCTGGCAGGAAAAGCACGAGCAGGAGGTGATCCGTGAGTAGCCACGACATCCTCATCGGCCTGGCGGGCGTGCTTTTCGCCGCCGCCCCCATCGTCTTTGCCACCATCGGCGAAACACTGACGGAACGCTCGGGCATCATCAACCTCTCGGTCAACGGCACCATCCTGCTCGCAGCGATGGCTTCATTCGCCGTGAGCGTTTCTACCCACAGCCTGTGGTTGGGCTTCCTGATGGGCATGGCCATCGGCGCGGCCGTGGCGCTCATCGTGGCGTTTTCCAGCATCGCTTTGAAGCAATCGCAGGTGGCCGTGGGTTTTGTGCTCACGCTGATGACGCGCGACCTCTCTTACTTTCTCGGCAACCCCTACATGGGCCTGCAGGGGCCGCGGGTGCAGAGTTGGCCCATTCCGGTGCTCAGTCAAATTCCCATCATCGGCCCCCTCTTCTTCCAGCAAGACCCGCTGACCTACCTCAGTTTCATCCTCATCGGCGTGGCCTGGTGGTGGGTATTCCGTACCCGGCCGGGGCTGACACTGCAAGCCGTGGGCGAGCGTCCGGAAGCCGCCTACGCACGCGGCGCGCCGGTCAACAAACTGCGCTACATCTACGCCGCCGTGGGCGGCGCGCTGGTCGGCCTGGCTGGCCCCACCTATTCCCTTAGCGTGAAAGCCGGTTGGAAAGGCACCATCTCGGGCCTGGACGGCATCGGGTGGATCGCGCTCGCCCTCACCATCTTCGGCGGGTGGGACCCCGTGCGGGGGGCCGTGGGCGCCTATTTCTTCGCCCTGCTGCAATGGTTGGGGCTGGTGCTGCAACCCTACCTCCCCAACGTGCCTTCCCAGGTGCTGCAAGTCGCACCCTTCCCGCTGATGATCCTGACCCTGATGCTGGTCAACATCGGCAACGCCGAATGGGTGGATCGCACTTTAGCCGGCCTGCCACCCGACGCCCGCCGTTGGGTGCGGCGCATTCTGCGGTGGATGCAGGTCGTGCCGCCCGCCTCGCTGGGCGTGCCTTTCGAAGAAGAATAACCCCGCTCTCCTTTCGCAAACCGCCGAGCCCTCTCGGCGGTTTTGCTTTTTCGCCTGCTCAACGGTAAAATACTTTTAGCCCTTTTCTCTTTAGCCATCCAAGGATAGCCCCATGACCTGCCAAACCTCCCACACCCGACACCCTCCGTTGCGCATCGGCTTCGTTTCCACCCGCATTGCAGGCACCGACGGCGTTTCGCTGGAAATCGGCAAATGGGCCGACGTGCTCGCCCAAATGGGGCACGAATGCTTTTACTTCAGCGGCGAAAGCGACCGCCCTGCCGACCGCAGCATGGTGGTCGAAGAAGCCTTCTTCCAACACCCCGATATCCTGCCGCTCACCCAGGCGCTTTTCGACACCTACACCCGCTCTGACAAAACCACCGCCGAAATCCACCGCCTGCGTCGCCACCTGAAAACCCACCTGCGCAAATTTGTCAAACAATTCGATATCGATGTCATCATCGCCGAAAACGCCCTTTCCCTGCCGGTCAACATCCCCCTGGGGTTGGCGCTAACCGAACTCATCGCCGAGCAAGACCTCTGCACCATTGGGCACCACCACGACTTCTGGTGGGAACGCACCCGCTACCTGCGCTCGGCAGCCGGCGACTTCCTGCGGGCAGCCTTCCCGCCCGCTTTGCACCAGGTTACCCATGTGACCATCAACAGTTACGCCAGCCGGGAACTGGCCTGGCGCACCGGTCTGAGTTCGATGGTCGTGCCCAACGTGATGGACTTCGAAGAACCACCACCCCCGCCCGACGAAGTCACCGCGCAGGTGCGTACCGCACTCGACATTCCTCCCGACGCCTACTTCATCTTACAACCCACCCGCATCGTGCCGCGCAAACGCATTGAGCACGCCATCGAACTGGTGCGCCGCTTAGGCGAACCCGCCGTGCTGGTCATCACCCATGCCAGCGGCGACGAAGGCGATGAATATCAGCACTACCTCGCCGAAACCGCTCAACTGCTCGGCGTAGACCTGCGCTTCGGGGAACACCGCTTCAACCACCGCCGCGGCACCGCCCCCGATGGCTCGACGCTTTTCTCGCTGCGGGATGCTTACCAGTCTGCCGACCTGGTGACCTACCCCTCCGCCGTCGAAGGTTTCGGCAACGCCTTCCTGGAAACCATCTACTACCGCCGCCCTCTGGTGATGAGCGCCTATGGCATCTTCCGCCTCGACATTCAGCCCAAGGGCTTTGACGTGGTGGCCTTTGAGGAATTTGTGGACGACGCCACCGTCGCCGCGGCCCGCGACCTGCTGCACAACCCCCAGCGGGTTGCCGAAATGACCGAACACAACTACGCCATTGCCCGCCGCTATTTCGGTTTCCGCACGCTCGAACGTAACCTCGATTACCTCCTCCGCCATCGGTTCGGGAGTTGAGAAAACATTCACAAATTTCACAGATGGGCACCGATTGGGCAGGAACACGGGAACAGTTGGCACCATGAAAACCATCCACATCTTGCACTACGCCGGGCCGCCGACCATCGGCGGCGTTGAAATCACCATCGCTCACCACGCCCGCCTGCTGGCGGCGCGCGGCTACCGCGTGCAGGTCATTGCCGGCCGCGGGGAAGCCTTCCACCCCGACGTGGCCTTCCTGCACCTGCCGGAAGCCGGTTCCCGCCACCCCGAAGTGCTGGCCGTTTCGCAGGAACTCACCGACCGCGGCCCCACACCCCGCTTCGAGGCCCTGCGCGCCCGTCTGCGGGAAAGCCTGCAAGCCGCCATTGCGCCGGAAGACACGCTCATTGTGCACAACGCCCTCACTCTGCACAAAAACCTGGCGCTGACCGCGGCGCTGCACGACCTCGCCGAAAACGGCCAGCACATCATTGGATGGTGCCACGACTTCGCCTGGCTGGACGCGCTTTACATCCCTGTGCTGCGCCCCGGCTTCCCGTGGGACCTGCTGCGCACGCCCTGGCCCAACACGCGCTATGTCACCGTTTCGGAACACCGCCGCGCCCAACTGGCCCGCCTGCTTGAAATGCCCGAAAGTGCCATTGCCGTGGTGCCGCCGGGCGTGGCCCCCGAGCAACTGCTGCGGCTCAGTCCGCTCACCCGGCGCCTGGTCGACGCCCTCGACTTGTGGAAGGCCGACCCGCTGCTGCTGTTACCGGCGCGCATCACCCGCCGCAAGAACATCCAGTTTGCCATCCACATCGTGGCCACGCTGCGCGAGCACTTCCCCAACCCCATGCTGGTCGTCACCGGGCCGCCGGGGCCGCACAACCCTTCCAACCTGGCCTATCTGGAAAAACTGCGCACCCTGCGGCAGGAATTGGGGCTGGAGCGCCACGTCCACTTCCTCTACGAACACGGCGAAGACGGCCAGCCGCTGCTGCTCGACGACGAAGCCATGGCCGAATGGTACGCCCTGGCCGACGCGCTGCTCTTCCCCAGCCTGCGGGAAGGCTTCGGCATGCCGGTGCTGGAAGCCGGGCTGACGCGCCTGCCTGTGCTGGCCGCCGACATCCCCCCCGTGCGGGAAAGCGCCGGCGACACCGCGACCCTCTTCGACCCCCAGGGCGACCCTGCCGAAGCCGCCGCCCGCATCGCCGAGCGCCTGAAAGGCGAGCGCACCTACCGCCTGCGCCGACGTGTCCTCGACCATTACACCTGGGATGCCATCATCGACCACCTCGTCGTTCCTCTCATCACCGGGCAGTCCGTCGAGGCTTCCACAACCCCCTAACTTTTCCGGAGCGCCGCATGAACGAACCGACTTCCCCCGCAATGCCGCGTGTGCTGGTTGCCGTGGCAACCCCCGAAGAAGCCCAATTTCTGCTACCGCTGGCCCACATGCTGGCGCACGACCATGTGCGCGGACAGATCATCGTGCTGCTGATCAAAGCCGTGCCCGAAGGCGAGCCCCTCAGCGCCGCGGCCGGGCCGCTCAGCCGCCTGCGGGAATCCATCGGCGAAATGCTCCGCCGCTACGGCGTGCCCGCCACCTATGTACATTCCATTGCCCGCCGCCCCGACCAGATCTGGCCTTCCCTCTGCGAGCAAGCGCGGCGTGAACACGTCGACACCCTCCTGGTTTCCTGGCCGGGGGAAGCGATTCTCTCGCTGGAAAGCCTGGCTTTAGACGGCCTGCCCTGCCACCTGGTGGTCGCCCGCCCCGGCCACACCACTGACTGGAACGAGGTCAAGCGCATTCTGCTGCCGGTGCGCGGCGGCCCCTACGACGCGGAGGCGCTGCGGGTGGCGCTGAACCTGGCCGAGCAAACCGAAGCCCGCATTACCCTGCTGCATGCCACCGGCGAAGCGCCCTACGACGCCGACGAGCGGCTGTTCACCGAGTTTGGCGCCGCCCTGCGGGGGCTGAAAGCCATCACCCGCTCGGTGACCACCCTCGAAGAGATGGAAACCGCCGTGCGCACCGAAAGCGCCTCTTACGACGTCGTGGTGATGGGGGCTTCCAGCCGCAACAACCCGCCGGGAAAGCTGCTTTCCCCGCGCGCCGAGCGCCTGGTACGCGACATTCCGGCCACGCTGCTCATCGTCAAGCCCGTGGCCTCGCAAGCGCGGCAGGAAGCTGCCGAGCGCCGCGCCGAAGCCCGCGCCGCCCGTCGCCCCATCAGCCTGGTGGTCGACCGCTGGTTCGCGGAAAACACCTTCCGCAGCCAGGAATTCGCCGACCTGGAACGCCTGGTGCGCATCAAAGAACAGCAAGGGCTGACCATCAGCCTGGGGCTTCCCGCCCTCAACGAAGAAGCCACCATCGGCAAAATCATCACCACGGTCAAAAAGGCGCTGATGGAAGACTTCCCCTTGCTGGACGAAATGGTGCTCATCGACAGCGGCTCGGTCGATTACACCCGCGAAATCGCCGCCGAACTGGGCATCCCGGTGTACATTCATCAGGAAGTGCTGCCCCAGCATGGCGCTTTCCACGGCAAGGGCGAAGCCCTGTGGAAGAGCCTTTACGTGCTCAACGGCGACATCATCGCCTGGATCGACACCGACATCAGCAACATCCACCCCCGCTTTGTGTATGGCATCATTGGGCCACTGCTCACCAACCCCAAGATTCAATACGTCAAAGGCTTCTACCGCCGCCCGTTGAAACAAGGCGACAAAGTGGTCGCTGGCGGCGGCGGCCGGGTGACCGAACTGACCGCCCGCCCCATGCTCAACATGTTCTTCCCCGAACTTTCCGGCCTCATCCAGCCCCTTTCGGGCGAATACGCTGGCCGGCGCGAGGCGCTGGAGCGCCTGCCCTTCTTCACCGGCTTTGGCGTGGAAACCGGCCTGTTGATCGACTTGCTGAGTTACTTTGGCCTGAGCGCCATCGCACAAGTGGACCTGCGCGAGCGCATCCACCGCAACAAGCCGCTACCCGACCTCTCGCCCATGTCTTTCGCCATCATTCAGGTGGTCGTCAAACGGCTGGAAGAACGACACAAAATCCGCTTACTGGAAGACATCAACAAGACCATGAACCTCATCCGCTACGCTCCGGGGCGCTACTACCTCGACCAGCGGGAAGTCATCGAACACGAGCGCCCGCCGATGATCGAGATTCCCGAATACCAGGAAAAACGCGCCCGCCAAGGCGCCAAAAAAGCCACTTCCAGCCGGCCAGAACAAAACGAAAAAGGCACATGACCCGCTTGCTGCTCATCCGTCACGGTGAAACCGACTGGAATGTGGAAGGCCGCTACCAGGGCCAGGCCGACCCACCGCTGAACGCGCGCGGGCTGGCACAGGCGCGCGCGTTGGCAGCGCGCTGGCAGCAGGAAGGCATCCGCCCGGCAGCCATTTATGCCAGCCCGCTCAAACGCGCCTGGCAAACCGCCGAAATGCTCGCCCAGGCCACCGGCGCGCCGCTCCACGCGGAACCTCGCCTGAAAGAAATCTGCCTGGGCGAATGGGAAGGGGTACTGACCCCCGAAATCATGCGCCGCTGGCCGCAGACCTTCCACGACTGGGAAACACGCCCCTGGCAAACCCGCCCCCCCGGCGGCGAAACCATAGCCGAGGTGCAACAACGCGTCAATGCGGCCATCGACGAAATCGTTGCCCGCCATCCCCACGACACCGTCGCCATTGTGGCCCACCGGCTGCCGCTGGCCCTGCTCAAGATCCGCTACCAGGGCTACGCCCCCGAAGAAGTGCGGCGCATCCCCATTCCCAACGCCGAGGCAGAGGAAATTCAGGTCTGACCCTCACCGCCGAGGCGCTGCCCATCCCCCCGCCGCCCTTCGACTTCAGCGCCTGACGGCGCTTCCGCTCAGGACGGCTTCGACTTCGGACTTCGGTTGCCCTGAGCACCGACGAAGCGCTGCCGCTCCGCCCTGCGCTCAGGGCCCGACCACCCGACCACCAGACCACCCGACGACGCGACCAATGCCTACCATTCCCGACCTGCTCCGCTTCCTTTACGGCCCCCGCAAAGGCGACGAAACCGCCCGCCGTCTGCTGGCGCGCTTAGCGACCTTCCGCCGCGAGCACCCTGAGCTGCATCAGGCGCCCCCGCCGCACCAGCGACTGACCGAGCGCGACGCGGTGCTCATCACCTATGGCGACCAGTTCCGCGCTCCCCACGAACCGCCGTTGCACACCCTCCACCGCTTCCTGCACACCCACCTCGGCGACAGCATCTCTGCCGTTCACATTTTGCCCTTCTTCCCCTACTCCTCCGACGACGGCTTCTCGGTCATCGATTACCGGCGCGTTGACCCCCACCTCGGCTCGTGGGACGACATCCGGCTGCTGGAGCGCGACTACCGCCTGATGTTCGATGCCGTCATCAACCACATTTCGCGCCAATCGGCATGGTTCCAGGGCTTCCTGCGCGGAGAAGCGCCCTACACCGATTACTTCATTGTGGTGGACCCCCGCGCCGACCTTTCGCAAGTGGTGCGCCCCCGGCCGTGGCCGCTGCTCACCCCCGTGAAAACCGCGCACGGCACCCGGCATGTGTGGACAACGTTCAGCACCGACCAGATCGACCTCAACTACGCCAACCCCGCCGTGCTGCTGGAAATCGCCGACCTGCTGCTGTTCTATGTCGCTCGCGGAGCCCGCATCATCCGCCTGGATGCCATTGCGTACCTCTGGAAAGAAATCGGTACACCATGCATCCACCTGCCGCAAACCCACGCGGTGGTCAAGCTGTTTCGGGCAATGCTGGACGAGGTTGCCCCTGGCGTTTTGCTGATTACCGAAACCAACGTGCCCCATGCCGAAAACATCGCATACTTTGGCGACGGGCACGACGAAGCGCAACTGGTTTACAACTTCACCCTGCCGCCCCTCACCCTGCACGCGCTGCAAACAGGCGACG
Source organism: Chloroflexota bacterium (assembly GCA_011322445.1). Classification (NCBI taxonomy): domain Bacteria; kingdom Bacillati; phylum Chloroflexota; species Chloroflexota bacterium. The sequence continues at coordinate 142,834 of DRMV01000032.1, forward strand.
CTTCGCGCCTCACCCAATGGGCACGCACCCTCGAGACGCCCAGCGAAGCCACCACCTTCTTCAACTTCCTCGCCTCGCACGACGGCATCGGCGTCCGCCCGGCAGAGGGCTGGCTCAGCACGGCAGAAATCAAAGCCCTGGCCGACCAAACTTTAGCCCACGGCGGCCGCGTTTCCACCTACGCCCGCCCTGACGGCTCCCAGGCCCCCTACGAACTCAACATTACCTGGTACGACGCCCTCAACGACCCCGCGCATCCCGGTGAGCACGACATTCCGCGCTTCATCGCCTCGCAGGCCATCATGCTGGCGCTGGCGGGGGTGCCGGGCATTTATGTGCATTCCTTCTTCGGCTCGCGCAACTGTCAGGCATGCTTTCGCGAACGCGGCCAGCCGCGCGCCTTGAACCGCGAAAAATTTGCCTACCCGGCGCTGGAAACCCAACTGGCCGACCCGAACAGCCGGCCGGCGCGCATTCTGCAGGCTTACCGCCGTCTTTTGAACCTGCGCCGGCAGCACCCCGCCTTCCACCCTCAAGCCGCCCAGCAGGTACTCACCCTGCACCCTGGCGTGTTTGCCGTGCGCCGCGGCGAAGGGCAAAATGCCGTGCTGGTGGTGGTCTCTGTGCATCCTGCCCCCCTCACGGTGCCCGTCTCTCAACAGGAAGGCCCCTCCTCCACCCCCTGGCGCGACCTGCTTTCCGGCGAAACGGCCTCGCCGCCCACCATCACCCTGGCCCCCTACCAGGTGCGACTGCTGACGGCCGGGTAACATCCACTTTCTCACAATAAAAAGCGCACGGGGTTTCCCGTGCGCTTTAGCGTTCTACCAGAAGAGACGCTCAGCCTTCCGACGCAGTGAAAGCATCGATCGCTTCGACCAGCGGTGTGAGGTACATCATCGCCGGGCCACCATGCATCAGTACGGCCTGGAACGCGGCTTCCATGATTTCATCACGGCTCGCGCCAGCATCGAGGGCTCCTTTGACATGCAGCGAAATGCACCACTCGCACTGCGCCGCAACCGCCAGGGCCACATTGATCAATTCTTTGTGCTTGGCGCTCAAAGCCTTGCCGCTTTGGGCCGCCTTCATAAAGTGCAGGAAAGCCTTCGTCTCACCCGGGTATTGCTGCATCAGGCGTTCAATAAGGGCATTCGTCTGATCGAGACGTTGTTTAGCGCCCATGACAACCTCCTTTCCGCACACGGCGGCATTTGTGAAATTTTTCCCTAACTCTATTATACACCCTTGTCAAGCCCCCTTGCCCTGCCAACTTTCCACGAAGATCGTACTGCCTTCGGGCATCGTCGATGCCAGCACAAGGGGATGAGAGGGCGTAATCCACCCACAAACCACGCTCGCCGCCGAAGTTTTACTGACAAAAAGTTCCCGCACCACAAAACCAGGGCTTTATCTGTGGGCTTCAAAAGCGTCGGCTCAATGCGACACCCTTCGCCAAAATACGCGCTCATGCCATGCGCCATGTTGAACAAACTGCTCAGCCATCCGGTCGCCCCCACCCCCGTCGAAACAATGCCCCCCCAGGAATCTCCTGCAGGCTACAAAATCAGCATCGCATCGCCAAAGGAGAAGAAGCGGTAGCCTTCCTGTTTGGCAACTTCATAAGCCCCCAAAATGCGCTCACGCCCTGCAAAGGCGCTCACCAACATCAAAAGCGTTGACTTGGGCAGGTGGAAATTCGTAATCATCGCATCCACGGCAAGAAAGCGGAAGCCGGGCAGAATGAAAAGGTCGGTGTCGCCCGCCCAGGGGGAAACCACCTCACCGGGCCGGGCGCGCCGCGCTGCCGTCTCGAGGGTGCGCACACTGGTCGTCCCCACGGCGATAATACGCCCTCCAGCCGCTCGCGTGCGGTTAATGGCCGCAGCCGTCTCGGCGCTCACTTCGCACCATTCGGTGTGAATTTTATGCTCACGGGGGTCGTCTTCCTTCACCGGCGCGAAAGTGTCCAGCCCCACATGGAGGGTCACCGTCGCGAACCCCACACCCTGTGTCCGCAGTTCTTCCAACAACCGCGGCGTAAAATGCAGCCCCGCCGTGGGCGCAGCCGCCGAGCCCGCCTCGCGTGCAAAAACCGTCTGATAGCGCTCAGGGTCTTCCAACGGGCGGCGGATGTAAGGCGGCAGCGGCACCTTTCCCAACCGGTCAAGGGTATCGTCCAGGGGGTGTGTAAAGCGGATGCGCCGCAACGGCCCATCGAGCACCGCTACAATTTCGGCCTCCAGGTCATTCGCCAGCAGCAACCGCTTGCCCGCGACCAGCCCCCGCCCGCGCACCAACGCCTGCCACTGCGCCGGGGCTTCCCGCCGCAGCAACAAAATCTCCACCTTCCCGCCGGTGGGTTTACGCGCAAACAGCCGCGCCGGAATGACCCGCGTTTGATTCGCCACCAGCAGGTCGCCGGGGCGCAAAAAGCGCCCAACTTCCCGAAATACGGCATGGGTGATCTCCCCCGTGGCGCGGTCGAGCACCATCAAGCGGGCGCTATCGCGCGGCTCGACAGGCTCCTGGGCAATATAGGCTTCAGGCAGGTCGTAATCGAAATCGGTCGTACGCATGGTCTATTCGGCCGCCAGCAGCGCCACGGTGATGTGGTTATGCAAAAGCCGGGCTTCGTGGGCTGCTCCTGGCATCACCAGGTTCCCGTAAGTATACGCCCCCACCAACGGAATGTCACGGTCGAGCAAACGCCGCAAGCGCTGCGCCACCATCGCCTCGTGGGCAGTGAAGAGGTAATACCACGCCCAATCGACCAGCACCAGCGCGAGAGCCGGGGAACGTCCTTCCAATGCCTGGGCAGCGTGGGCCAGCGCCTCTTCGCTGGCGCGCGCGGCGCTCTCGATGTCGCCCACCATCCAATAGGCCCGTCGCCCGCGGGGCACAGGCAAAGTCATCCGCAAACTACCGTCTGCCTCGACGTGGAGGGGAGCACGAATATCCCACGTGCCGTCGGGGCGGCGCAACCCCAACGGATACAGGCGCACGAATTCCCGCAACGGCGCATAAGCCCACTGACGGGCCGGAGGGCCAAACACCTCAGCCAGGGTTTCGGCAGCCGGTTTGTCGTCGAGGCGGCGCACCCACTCACCGCCGCTATCGGAAATCTCCGTCCACAGGCCACTGGAACGCCAGCCGCTGCTCCACCCCAGCCCAAGCCGCACGCCTTCGAGCACCAGGAAGGCCGCACCGCCTTTCCCGGCCGTACGGCCGCCGATGAGGGTAGGGCGTCCCACCTGGAAACGCCCGCCGAGCAAACCGCCCACCATCGGCACAGGCAAATCAGAGAGCAAGCGCACCCAGCGATGCAAACGCGGCTGCATGGCTTCCATCGCCCAAAAGACCACCGACGAAGCCGAAAGATGCAATTCGTCTTTGAACGCGGCAGGGGAAGGTAGTTTTTCCAGCCGCCCGCCACGCGCCTGCACTTCGCCCCCCATCACAGTGAGCACCATGCCCCGGGCAGGGCGTCCCTGGTCATCCCACACGCGGCGCACGGTGCCGCCCCACACCATCACATCGCCCAAGAGCACCTGCAGGGCGTTGACGGCTTCATCGAGGTTATATTCGGCCGTCGCCCACAGGAAAGCCGCCACCGGCTCAACCTGCAGGCTTTTGAGCGCCCGATGCGCCAGCTGCACGCTCAGTTCCCGCCCCAGGCTCCCCACGCCATATTCGCTGATGGCTTGCAACATAAAGTCTCCTCAACCGCACTACTCGGCAATCGGCACGGTGAAATGGAAGGTGGTTCCCTGGCCCAACTTGGACTCAAACCAGATTTTGCCACCGTGCATCTCGACCAGGTTTTTGGTGATGTGCAACCCCAGCCCCGTGCCGGGGGCTTCGCGAGCCGCCCGGTTTTCCGAGCGGAAGAATTTCTGGAACACGCGCTGCTGGTCTTCCTCGCTCATGCCCAGCCCATTGTCGCGCACAGCCACATGAATCACTTCCGGCGGGCCGTCTTCCTGCCATCGATTGGGCACATGTTCTACCAGAATTTCTATCTTGCCGCCCTCGGGAGTGTATTTGTGCGCATTGCTCACCAGGTTGGTCAGCACCTGTGCCATGCGTCCCTGGTCAGCCCACACCGGTGGCAGGTCGGCAGGCATGTGAACTTCCAGCGTCTGCTGCTTGGCCTCGATCTGCTGCTGCAACGAACTGACAACCTCGTCTACCACCTCGCGGAAATCCACTTTGCGGAAGTCCAGCGCCAGTTTGCCCGCCTCAATGCGGGAAATATCGCTCAAATCGGAAACCAGGCGGTTCATGCGTTCTACATTGGTGCGAATGACCTTGAGGAACTGGGCCTGGTTTTCGTTGATCGGCCCCACCGCCCCTTTTGCGAGCAAATCTGTGTAGCCGCGAATGGCCGTCATCGGCGTTTTGAGTTCGTGCGCCACAAAAGAGACAAACTCACTCTTGGTTTCGTTGGCGCGCTGCACCTCGGCATACAACTGAGCATTCGCCACCGCCACCGCAGCGTGGTCGGCCAGCCGCACCAGGAAGCGAATGGCCTCTTCGGCATACACCGTCGCGTCGTGGCTTTCGAGCACAATCAGGCCAATGACCTTGTCTTCCCGCTCGATGGGCACGACCAGTTGTGCCCGCGCCTCGCGGTGGATGAATCGCGAGCCGGTATCCCCTGCCACAATGCGCTGCGGCTGACGGCTTTCCACCGCCCGGCGCAACGCCGGGTAGCGTTCCAGCGGAATGCCCGTGCTGCGGAAGGCCCCCAGTTCACCCTGCACGTAGCCGCGGTCGGCAATGATGGTCAGCGTTTCTTCCTGCCACAGCCCCACCAGGCCGGCCAGCGATTGCGTGCGGCGGGTCGCCCATTCCAGCGTGACCTGCATTGCCCGGCGCACATCCAGGCTGGTATTGAGTTCGCGGTCGATGCGCTGCAACGCCGAAAGTTCTTCCACGCGGGCGGCCAGCGCCTGGTCGGTCATGGTGTAAAGGCGGGCGTTCTGAATGGCAACAGCCGCCTGGCCAGCAAAGGCCAGCAACAACTGCTCGTCATCGCGAGTAAATACCCCCCCTTCGGCCTTGTTGAGCACTTCAATGGCCCCAATGGCGCGATCCTGCACTACCATCGGCACAACCAGCGCCGAATGGGTCTCAAACCCTGTGCTCGCGTCCACCGAGCGGTCCCAATCGGGGTTGCGTCGCGTATCCTGCACCAGAATGGGCAACCGCTCTTTGATTGCACGCCCCACCAAACCGCTTTCCGGGGGGAGCCGTTTGCCGACCAGCCCTTGCCCGACCGGACCCACCACCACGTGGAAGACCAACTCGCCGGTCTCTTCATCCACAAGAAAAAGCGTGCCCGCCTCGGCGCGGAGCAGCCGCACGGCGCTGTGGAGGATCTGGTCAAGCAGAGCAGACAAATCGAGCGTCGAAGACAAACGCCGGGTAATCTGGTTCAGCGCCGCCAGTTGGGACGCCCGGCGGCGGCTTTCTTCCAACAATCGCGCTTTGACAATCGCACCGGCTGCCAGGTCGGCTACGGCATGCAGAAAAGCCATCTGCTCTTCGGTGTAGGTCACCTCAGTGGATGTATCGGCCACCACAATGACGCCAATAGTCTCTGCACCTGCGTTAAGCGGCACGCCCATCCAGGCCAGCGCATTGGGCATCGCTGGAATGCCGCCCCGCCGTCGGCACGCCTCAGGGTAGTTATCGAAGCGCATCGGCACCCGGCGGCGGAAAACATCCCACGCGAGCGGCTTCTCGTCCGGCAACGGCTTACCTTCCTTCTCGCGCAGCCGCTCTTCGCCGTTGACCACGAAAGCAAAACGTAATTGCTGCGTGCCCTCATCCCACAGCAGAATGCGGAAATAATGCGCCTTGACCAGCCGCACTACCTGGGCATAGAGCAATTCCAGCAAGTCATCGAACACAATTGTGACGTTCACGCCGCGCGCAACCCGGGCGAGCGTATCCAATTGTTCCAGTCGCCGCTCCAGGTCCGAAACAGTCTGGGCGCGTTCGATCGCCAGGGCTGCCTGACGCCCCAAATTTTCGAGGAAGTCCACTTCGGCGCTGCCATAGAGCCGGTCAACCCGAGGGCCCAGCGCCAGAAAGCCCACCAACCGCTCAGAGCCAGGCAGGGGCACGTAAAGCACGCTGCGCAGCACCGTCATGCGGGCCGTTTCAGAGGCCAGTTCAGGGGGCACGTCGTCAGGGCTAAAGAAATATGCCCCGCCAATCTTTTCCAAAAACCGCGGCAACGCGTCTTCCTGCCGCCAGGAAATTTCAGAAGTTGGCTCGCCATCCAGGCCGGGCATGGCTTGATAGCGCTCGGCCACGGCATTGTAGACAAAAATGTGGAAGGGGTAAGGGGCAAAAACTTCGGTGACGGTTTCTCGCACCAGGTCGGCCACTGCCGAAACGTTGGCCGCACCCACCAGCGCCCGCCCAAAAGCGTCCAATCGCCGCTGATAGGCCTGCTCGGTGCGGGCAAAAACACGGTCCACCCGCTGTCGCAGCCAACGCTCCAGCGGTGAGAAGAGCAACGCCACCACAAACGCCAGGCCGCCCAACACAAAGGGGTTGCGCGGGCGCACCGTCCCACGGAACAGCAGCACCACGCCCGCCACGACCAGGCCGTAGCCCACGGCAATGAAGGTGACTAAAATGGCATACGCCAACGCCCGGCGGGCCAAAACATCGGTGCGCACAGCGCGATAGCGCAGCATGGCGTAAGCCATGGCAAAGGGGAAAATGGCGGTAGGGAAGAGCGTCCAAAACGAAAAATGCGCCGGCAGCCCGAGCTGCGGCAACAGCATCCACACCACCAGCGGGCCAAACCCCACAACGAACCCGCTCAAAATAAACGCTGCCTGGGCCCGCGCGATGGGGAATTCCGAACGCCAGCGCACATACACCAACCGCCCCACAAAAAGCAGGGCCATCAGCGCATCAACCGCATAAATGTATTGCCGGGCATGAATGTAAACCCAGGGGTGCGCCGCGTTCCACACGTTCTTCCACGCATACACCACCAGCACCACCGTAGGCACGTGGAAAGCCCCCAACAACCACGGATGCCGCCGCACCACGCGCGCCGGCCGCGGGAAAAGCAAGGCCAGCGTTCCCAACATCGCCCCACCCAGGCCAATAGCCAACAGCCACAGAAATTCAAAGCGATACGTGCCCCACACATCCAGCACGCCAGCCAACGCCAGCCCGATGGAAGCCGAAAAGACCGCAAACGCCCGCCCCAGCGCGTCATAGCGGCGGAAGAGGAAAACCCACACCCCCGCGAACACGAAGGCCATGCCCACCAGATAAAGGGCATAAAAATACAACCACCGCTCGTGAGCCGTAAAACGGCGGGCAACCACTTTCACATCGGCCTGTCTGCCATCGGGCAACAGCACGGTAAGCGTCACCACATCCCCCACGCGGTGCTGCCGCAACAACACCTGAAAATCTCGGGCGTCACGCAAGTGCTGACCATCCACCGCCTGGACGATGCTATCCACCTGCAAGTGCGCCGTGGTATCGGCGGCATACTGCGGGTCGCTCACAGTGCCGACCACCAGCGTGCTTTCCACAAACGCGCCGGTAAACGGCTGCTGCATCCAGCGCGTCACCACAAACGGCAACGCCGCCATCACCCCCACCACCATCAAAAGGTACGCCAGCACGCTCCACGGCAGCACCTTTTGCGCGACCACCGGGGGAAGGTACGAAAATGTCGAAGAACTCGTGACAGAACGCTTCATCGTTTCAAGCCTGAGGCGGGGAAGGAATTTTCCTCTATTGTATGCGCGGCCAGGGAAAGTGGCAAGGATGGGCAACCGATTGGCACACAGTTGCCCTCAGAGGCGACACCCGAAAGGGTTTTACAGTTCCCAGGCGGTGCTATCGGCGGCTTCCCACCGCTGGCGATAGGCCACCTCGGCCCAGCGTTCGGGGCGGAAGGCCGCGGCGTAGGGCGGCAGGGGTTCGCCGGTGAGGTGGGCGGCGAGCAGGTCGGCGGCGCCCTGGGAACCCATGATGCCGAAGCCCGAAAGCGCGCCGACCACGTACGCGCCTTCCACGGCTAACGGCCCCACCACCGGGCGGTTGTCGGGCATTTTGACGTAGTAGCCGCCGTCCACCACGGGGCGGGGCAGGCGCTGCAGGTAAGGCCGCATGGCGGGCAGCATGGTGCTCAGGCCGCGCAGCACCGCTTCGGGATAAAAGGGGTCGTCGGGCACGGGGAAGCGGGCGGTTTCCAGCGGCAGGGCGTTGTATTCCCACAGGCCAATGACCATGCGGCTGCCGCCTTCCCCCTCGGGGCGGGTGTGCACCCCGCCGGGGAATTCGTCCAGCAGGAAGGCCGCCCCGGGGTCGGCGGCCAGAACAGCACGCTCGTCGTCGCTCCACGGCAGGCGCTGGGGGTCGCTCCAGATGAGCAGGGGCGCAGCGCGGGGCACCGCGCCCAGCCGGTCGTCGAAGGCCACTTTCAGGTGCCGCTCGTACACCACAAGCAGAGCCACGCCTAAGGCAGCCGCGCTTTCCCGCAAGAAGGGACCGACAGCGAGCACCAACGCCCCCGTAGGCACCCGCTCGCCGGTGCTCAGGGAAACCGCCTCCACCCGCCCGCGGCGCACTTCTGCGCCCGTGTAGCGTGCCTGCACTAAGCGCACGCCGCGGGCGCGGGCTTCTTCCAGCAGCAGGGTACCGTAGGTGTGCGCGCTTAGCCACCCCGCGCGGCGGACGTGCAGCGCGGCCACCGCCCGCGGGCTGACATAGGGGAAGGCGCGGTGCACCGCCTCGCCCAAAAGCAGGTCGGCGCCGTCAGGCTGGCCGTGGAAGCCGCGGGGCGGTGCGGGGCGGTAGGTTTCGAGGGTGGTGTGTTCCCGCAGGGGGCCGGCGCCAAAGGCTTCGGCTGCAGCCGCCGCCCGCCGCCAGGCTTCCACCCGCGCGGGGTCCGCGGTGAGGAACAGATAGCCGCGACGGTTGAGCAGAAAGCGGTTGCCGTGCGCGTCGGCCAGGGCTTCCAGCAGGTCAATGCTGCGGCTCATCAGCCCGACCATTGCACCGTCGGGGCCGGGCCACCAGTTGCGGTAGGCTTCGGTGGATTTGTCGCTGGTAAGCGAAAGGGGCGGGCGCGAGTCCACCAGCAGGACATCGCGCACGCCCCTTTTCACGGCGAGGTGGTAGGCCGTTGCCACGCCGGCGATGCCCGCGCCGACGATGACAACGCTGGGGGAGCGGTGTAAGTTGGCCATAATCGTAATCGTGGGGCCGTGTTTTGCGTGAAGGGGAAGGTTGTATGGACGTCCTTCGACTTCGCACCCTTCGGGCGCTCCGCTCAGGACGTACTTTACTTTGCATCTTCCGGATGCTCCGCTCAGGGCGTGGTTTGCTTCGCGCTGAGCGGAGCGACCACCGGGAGCGTAGTCGAAGCGCGCTTTTCCACTCACACGCCTTCGGCGCTCACTCAGGGCGCTTCCTTACTGCCTCTCCGCTTACGCCGCTCGCGGCGACGGCGCTCTTCCGTGACCAATTGATGCAGCGCCGCAAAATCGCCGCGAATCAGCGCCTCTTTCTTTGCCCGCCGCCAGCCTTTGATTTGGCGCTCCAACCGTAAGGCGTCTTCATAGGTGGAGACTTCCTCTGCCCAGACCAGTTTCACAGGCCGACGGGTATAGGTATAGGCACGAGGATCTGCGCCTCCCTGATGCTCCTGCAAACGGCGCTCAAGATTGGTTGTGACGCCGGTGTAGTAACTGCCATCCGCGCAAAGGAGGATGTACACGTAAGGCATAATCACAATCCAAGATGCCGGGTAAGCGTCCTTCGACTTCGCGCCCTTCGGGCGCTCCGCTCAGGACGTTGGCCTTTCCTGCTCAAAGCCACGTCACACGCCCTGAGCGGAGGGCTGAGCGCAGCGAAGTCCGTAGTCGAAGGGCGTGCGTTGGCAAAACCTCAGGAAGCCAAAATCTCCTTCAGCGCCGCCAGCAGCAAGGTGACGTTTTCGCGGCGGCTGCTGAAGCCCATCAGGCCGATGCGCCAGATTTTCCCCTTCAGGGGGCCAAAGCCGCCCGCGATTTCAATGTTGTACTCGTTCAGCAGGCGGCGGCGCACCGCGGCTTCGTCCACACCTTCGGGCACCAACGGGGTGGTAAGGGTGGGCAGACGGTGTTCGGCGGGCACTAACATTTCAATGCCCATCGCCTGCAAGCCTTCCCACAGCAGCAGTGCGTTCTCGCGGTGGCGGCGGAAACGGGCGTCCAGCCCCTCTTCGGCCACCAGCCGCAGGCCTTCCCGCAGAGCGTAGTTCATGCTAATGGGCGCGGTGTGGTGGTAGGTGCGCTCGCTGCCCCAGTATTTTTCCACCAGCGACAGGTCAAGATACCAGTTCGCCACCGGCGCGCTGCGGGAATGAAGCACCGCGAGGGCGCGCTCGGAAACCGTCAGCGGCGCAAGGCCGGGCGGCACGGAAAGGCATTTCTGCGTGCCGCTGTAGGCGACGTCCACGCCCCAGGCGTCGATTTCCACCGGCACGCCGCCCAGCGAGGAAACCGTATCCAGCACCAGCAGCGCGCCGTGGTCGTGGGCCGCGGCGGCGATTTCCCGGATGTGGGGCTGGAGCGCGCCGGTGGAGGTTTCCGCATGGACGAGAGCGAGCAGTTTGTACTTCCGCCGCCGCAGCGCCATCCTGATTTCGTCGGGGTCGAACACTTCGCCCCACGGGCGTTCCAGGGTGTCCACTTCCGCGCCATAGCGGGAGGCCATATCGGCGAGGCGCATCCCAAAGTAGCCGTTGATGGCGATGAGCACCGCGTCGCCGGGTTCGATGAAGTTGCACAGCGAGGCTTCCATGCCCGCGCTGCCCGTGCCGGAAACCGGGATGGTGACGCGGTTCTCGGTTTGGAAGACATAGCGCAGGAGTGCCTGGACGTCGTTCATGATGGCGAGGAAGTCGGGGTCAAGATGCCCGACGAGGGGCATCGCCAGCGCGCTCAGCACGCGCGGATGCACCATACTGGGGCCGGGCCCCAGCAGGATGCGGGGATGGGGGTTGAGGGAGGGGTAGGTTTGAGAGGGCATAGGGTTTTGGGAATTGGGGGATTGGGGGATTGGTTACTTGGTTGGTTACCTGGTTACTTGGGTAAGGAGTGCAACCAGGTAACTATGTAACCAGGTAACTATGTAACCAGGTAACCAGGCAACTATCTTCTCAACGCCGCGATGGCTTCCACGGCTTCGGGGTTGACCAGGGCGCTGGTATCGCCCACAGGCTCGCCGATGTAGGCGGCGCGGACGATGCGGCGCATCACCTTGGCGTTGCGGGTCTTGGGCAGGTCGGGCACGAATTCAATCGCCTTGGGTGCCAGGGCTTTGCCCAGCGCCTCGACCAGGCGGGCGCGCAATTCGGCGCGCAGGTCGTCGCTCGGCTCCACGCCCGCGCGCAGCACACAGAACACCACAAGCGCCTGCCCCTTCACCGGGTCGGGAACGCCCACCGCGGCGGCTTCCACCACATCGGGATGCGCCACCACCGCGCTTTCGGCTTCCGCCGGGCCCAGGCGCTTGCCAGCGACCTTGATGGTGTCGTCGGAGCGGCCAAGGATGTACCACATGCCGTCTTCGTCAATCAGGGCAAAGTCGCCATGCACCCACACATTCGGCCAGCGCGACCAGTAGGTGCGGATGTAGCGGTCGGGGTCTTTCCAGAAGCCGCGGGTCATGCCCACCCACGGGGCCTTGATGACCAGTTCGCCCACCTGATTGCGCACGGGCTGGCCGTTTTCGTCGAACACGTCTGCCGCCATGCCAGGGCAGGCCGCAGAAAACGCGCACGGCTTGAGGGGCAGCACCGGGTTGCCCATCACGATGCCGCCGGAAATTTCCGTGCCGCCGGAGTAGTTGATGATGGGGCGCTTGCCCTCGCCGACTTCCTGGAAAAGCCACATCCACGGGTCGGGGTTCCACGGTTCGCCGGTGGAGCCGAAGAAGCGCAGGCTGGAAAGGTCATGCTTCTTGACCGGCTCCAGCCCTTCGGGCATGATGGCGCGGACGTAGGTCGGGGAAAGCCCCAGGTGGGTGACGCCGTGGCGTTCCACTAACGCCCACACGCGGTCCACTTCGGGGTAGTTGGGCGCGCCGTCGTACATGAAGAAAGCCGCGCCTAAGGCCAGCGCGCCGTAAACCAGCCACGGCCCCATCATCCAGCCCATGTCGGTCATCCACCAGATCAGGTCGCCCGGATGCACATCCATGCCGAAGGCCATATCCTGCGCGCCCTTGATGGGGAAGCCGCAGTGGGTGTGCACCGCGCCTTTGGGGCGACCGGTGGTGCCCGAGGTGTAGATGATCATCAAAATATCTTCGGCATCGGTGATTTCGGTTTCGGCTTCCGCGGGCTGGGAAGGCACCAACTCGTCCCACCAGTGGTCGCGGCCTTCCTGCATGGCGACCTCGTTGCCCACCCGGCGGAGCACAATCATGTGCTTCAGGGTAGGCACCTGCGCGGCGGCCTGGTCGGCCACGGCTTTCATCTGCACCACCTTGCCGCGGCGGTAGAAGCCGTCGGCGGTGAAAAGCGCCTTCGCATCGGCGTCTTTCAAGCGGGTGACCACCGCGTCCACGCCGTAGCCGCTGAACAGGGGCAGGAAAATGCCGCCGATTTTGGCAATCGCCAGCATGGCAACCACGATTTCGGGCACCATGGGCATATAAACGCCGATCGCGTCGCCCTTGCCGAGGCCGAGGGAGCGCAGCGCGTTGGCCGCCTGATTCACCATGCGGTACAGTTCGGCGTAGGAAACCGCCCGCGTCGCGCCTTCTTCGCCTTCCCAAATGAAGGCCATGCGGTGCTCAGGCGCTGCGCCGCCCTCGCCTTCCCAGCGGGCAATGGCTTCGGCGGCGTGTTGCGGGTCTTCTACCCATTTGTCAAGGCAGTTGTGGACGATGTTCATCTTGCCGCCCACGCACCATTTCGGCCACTGGATGCCGCGGGAAAGGTCCACCACCTGCTCATAGGGCTGGTAGAACTGGATGTCCAGATAATCCAGCACGGCTTTGGTGAACCAGGCCACATCTTCCGTCGAGCGGCGCATGAGTTCGTCATAGTCGGCGATGCCGTGCTGGCGCATAAAGTGGGTCAGGTGGGCGCGTTCCAGATATTCCGGTGTAGGACGCCAGACGATTTCACCGCCAAGGTCAAAATCTTCAGGCATAGAGCACCTCCGGGGGAGGAGGGAAATGGCGAATGGCGAGTTAGGGAGGATAGGAAGGATAGGAAGTTAGGTTCCTATCTCCCTATCCTCCTAACCTTGCCTATCTACTCTTCCGCGGGAACGAAGTACACATCCGTGGGCTTGAACTTGCTCAGGCGGCGGAATTTGGCTTTCACTTTCATCCCAATCCAATCCAGGCTGGCGTCGTTGGGATCAACGCCGATCATGCGGCCTAAGAACAGCGTATCGGCGCCCTCGAATTCCACCAGCACCAGCACGAAGGGCGTTTCGGGGAGGAAGGCTTCCGAGCCAAAGTGGCAGACGGTAAAGGCGTGAATTTTGCCTTCCTGGGGAAGCACCACCCAATCGTTTTCCTTGCCGGTGTACATGTCGTGGCCGCGCGGGGTGGCGTAGGTGTAGCCGGTTTCCGGCTGGCGGGAACCCAGCAGCACCTTGTTGGCAACGCCCGCGAACCACGGCGAATCCTGCCCGTAGGAGTGGATGTAGTTGATGCTGTACGGGCTTTTGACGATGATGGGGCGCATCTTCTTCAGGTCTTGCAGCGCCTCAGGCGTCAGTTCGCTGGGGAAGGGCACATTATAGATAATCGCCCCGTCCTCCGTTTCTTCCATTTTGCGTTTGATGGGTTTGTCGCTCATCGTCTTCCTCCGATTACTCTTCGCGTTCCAGGATGCTGACGGTGACGTAAGTGCCCGTGCCCGCGTGGGAATGAATTGCGCCGCGCCTGGCGTTGGGCACCTGCAAGGTGTCGTTGCCAAAGTGGTCTTTGATGCGATGCTGCAACTGCCAGATGGCGAACACAGCCTGCATCAAGCCCGTTGCGCCCACAGGATGACCGCAGGCAATCAGGCCACCCGAGGGGTTGACCGGAATCTCCGGCTTCTCGGGAAAGTCGAGGCCGTAGTCCACCGTTGGCATGAAGGTTTTGCCCGAGGCGGCAAAGGGCCCGCCTTCGCCGTAGCGACAGAGGCCCATATCTTCGTAAGTTTGAATTTCGGAACTGGTGTAGGCATCGTGAAGTTCGATGAAATCCAGCTCTTTGCGGGGGTCAGTGATGCCAGCGCGTTCGTAAGCCAGTTTGGAAGCCATGCGGCCCGCGCGGAAGGAATGCACGCCCGGGTAGCGGAAGCCATGCGCCCACAATTCCTTGTAGTAAGCCCGCGAATCGTCATCCATTTCGTTGGGCAGGGCGTTGTAGCGGTAGAAATCTTCAAAGGACTGATGGGGGCGGTCGGCCATGCGCATGGCGTCGGTGCCGCGGCCAATGGCAGCCACTTTGACCTTCGGCAGGCTGCGTCCGGCGGCTTTTTCCAGTTTCGCCAGCCCCTCTTCGCTGGCTAAGAGCACCACCGCCGCGCCGTCGCTCATCACGCAGATATCGAGCCGTGTCAGCGGCCAGGCCACCATCGGCGCGTTGCGGACATCCTGAATCGTCAAACGGCGGCGCTTCTGCGAATAAGGGTTGTAATAGGCGTTCATGTGGTTCTTGACCGACACATGCGCCAGTTGCTCCACCGTCGTACCAAATTCTTTCATGTGCCGCGTGACCATCATCGCGTAGTAACCCGAGTAGAAGCCGCCCACGGGGTAGTCGAAGTTCGTATCGGAGGCCAAGGCGATGAATTCGTTACCCTTCCAGGTGTTGACATGCGACATCGTCTCAAAGCCCATCGCGAGGGCCACGTCCATGTCGCCCGAAGCCACCGACTTGTAGGCTTCCTGAAAGCATAACCCGCCGGTTGCCCCACCGCCTTCCACACGATGCGAGGGCTTAGGCACCAGGCCGAGATAATCTTGCACCATGATGCCGGCCATCAACTGGCGAGTGAAGTGGTCGGAGAAATAGGAAACCACCGAGCCATCGACAATCTCGAAAAACTTGGGGTGTTCGATGCCAATGTCATTGAGCATGTAGTCATAGGCCTCTTTCACCAGCGCGGGGAAAGTCTTATCAGGCCGCGCTTTGGTAAATTTACTCACCCCCCCGGCAACTGCGTACACGGTTCTCATGAACAACCTCCTTGAAACAAAGGTTCCACGCGGCACCAGGCACACTGCCGCGCCACTGCGGTCGTGCTTCCATTGTATAACAACTTTGGTAAATCCAGGGGGAGCAACAGCCCCTTCAAAAGCGATTTTCCGAAGGGTGTAGTAAAATTGCGCCATGCAAAGGCTCTCGCAAGCCCAAAAGCGTATGCTCGTTGCTCTGGTTATCTTCATCGCCGGCCTTAGCATAGGGGGGGTGGCAGGGCTGGTCCTTCCCAAAGTGGAACAACGTAGCGCAATCTACCTCAGCCTGGCGCGAGCGCGGGTGAAATACGCGCTGCATCCTCCCCAGCAGCAAGTTTTTGTCCCCCAAGGGCAAAGCGTGGCAACGGCCGTGGGTGCCACCATCCAGGCCATGACGGCCACTGCCGTAGCCCTCGCCACGCCGACCCCTTCCCTCACCCCTACGCCCACCCCCACGGCGGGGCCCACAGCCACGCCCACGGTCACACCTTCTCCCACACCCAGCCCCACACCGTTGCCTGCCCAAGTCCATCTCAAGGGCATTCGGCACGAGTTCCAGCAATGGAACAACTGCGGCCCGGCCACGCTGAGCATGGCGCTTTCCTACTGGGGCTGGAAGGGTTTCCAAACCGGGCCGGCCGAATTCCTCAAACCCAACCCGCGAGATAAAAACGTCTCGCCCTATGAAATGCAGGATTACGTCCTCCAAAAGACGCCTTACGGCTTCCTGTGGCGCATGGGCGGCGACGAGCACCTTTTGAAAACCCTGCTTGCCAACGGCTTCCCGGTGATGGTCGAAAAAGGCTTCCACGGCGCCGGGTTCGAGGGTTGGATGGGACATTATGAACTGGTGGTGGGCTACGACGACGCCAAAGGGGTCTTCATCACCTATGATTCCTACCGCGGCCCCGATTATGAACTCACTTACGATGCCTTTGCCTATGACTGGCGGGCTTTCAACGACCTTTTCCTTATTCCATATGACAAAAGTGTGGAAGCCAACCTGATGGCCGTGCTCGGCCCGTGGGCTGACGCCAACTGGTCTTACCGACACGCGCTGGAAATCGCCCAACAGGAAACCCAAACGTTGGAAGGGCAAGCGCTGTTCTTCGCGTGGTTCAACGTCGGCACCAGCCACGTCTGGCTGCACGAATACGTCGACGCCGCTCACGCCTACGACCAGGCCTTCGCCCTCTATGCACAACTGCCCGAAAAGGAACGCCCCTGGCGGATGATGTGGTATCAAACCGGCCCTTATTTCGCCTATTATTACAGCGGGCGCTATCAGGATGTCATCAACCTGGCCACCAGCACCCTGGATGCGATGAGCGAGCCCATTCTGGAAGAAAGTTACTACTGGCGCGCGCGGGCAGAAGAAGCTGTGGGCCAACACCAACGTGCCCTGGATGACGCACGCAAAGCCGTCCAACTGAACCCTCATTTTGGGCCAGGGTGGTCGCTGTTGCGCACGCTCCAAGGCGGGGGTTAGCCCCCCTCATCCCAGGAGGAACCACCCATGCAAAAGCGAACGACCGAATGGATTGAGAAAGTCAACACGGCCTACCATGAGCGACAATTCAAAGAACCCTACCGAAGCACCGTAGCCTTCTGCGACTGGTTAGAGACCCTTGGGCTGATCCACAAAGAAAGCCACCTCCGCATCCTGGATCTGGGGGCAGGGCAAGGGGCAACGCTCTATTACATGAGTTTGCGTTATCCTCACTGCACGTTTGTGGGGGTTGACCTCAACCCAGAACTCGTTCAAAAAGGCAATGCTTTCTTCCAGGAACACGGCATCACCAACTGCCGCCTGGAAGTGGGTGATATTTATGCCCTGGATTCCAAATACATGGGCGCTTTCGACGGGGTGATTTCGTTGCAAACCCTCAGCTGGTTACCCGCATTCGAAGAACCGCTTGAAGCCATGTGCGCCTTAGAAGCCCCCTGGCTCGCGCTTTCCTCGCTGTTCTACGACGGGCTGGTCTCTTGCACCATCGAGATCAAGGAATACACCGAGCGTTTAGAGCCTTACACCCAAAGCTTCTACAACATCTACTCGCTGCCCGTCATCGAACAGTTTCTCGCCGACCGTGGCTACCACGATTTCCGCTACACCCCTTTCGAAATTGACATTGACCTACCCAAGCCACAGAAAAAAGTCATGGGCACCTATACCGAGAAACTGGCCAACGGCCGCCGCCTGCAAATCTCTGGGCCATTGCTCATGCCCTGGCATTTCATCAGTGCCCGGCGAAAAGCAGCCCCTTCCTCATAGCCGCGCTAACAATCACCTGGCAAAACAAAAACGCCCCGCTTGGATGCGGGGCGTTTGATTTTGATAAATTGACCTTCCGCTCTCACAACCTTACAAGTGCAGCACCGCCTGCAACGCCCAATGCAGGGCAGGCGCAGTGACAATGCCAAAGAAAATCGTTGCCAGTGCGGTGAGCGCCACACCCACATTCAGCCAGGCGTCGCCATGCGCTTCGGCCTCTCCTTCTTTCATGTACATCGTCGTCACAACCCGCATGTAATAATACACCGACACAACCGAGGCCAACACACCCACAATCGCCAGGCCGACATAGCCGGCGTCTAAGGCAACACGGAACAAATAAAACTTGCCCACAAAGCCCACCGTCGGTGGGAAGCCACCAAAGGAGAGCATGAAAATGGTCATTGCCAGTGCCAGCCAGGGATGCTTGCGCCCCAGGCCCGCGTAATCGGCAATTTCCAGCCCTTTACCTTCCGCGTGCTCCACGGCAATCACCACAGCCCACGCGCCAAAGTTGGTCAACGCGTAAGCGCCGAGGTAGAACAACACTGCTGCCACAGCCATCGGCGCCACCCTGGCATCGGCAAAAGCAACCACTGCCACCAGCATGTAGCCCGCGTGGGCGATGCTGGAATAAGCCAGCATGCGCTTGATGTTCTTTTGCGCCAAAGCGGCCAGGTTGCCGACGACCATCGTGAGCAGGGCCAAAACCCACACAATGGGGGTCAGTTGACTGCCCAACACGGGGAAAGCCAGCACCAGCACCCGCAGCAAAGCAGCAAAACCAGCCACCTTGGCCCCCGCTGCCATAAAGCCCGTGACCGGCGAAGGCGCGCCCTGATACACATCAGGCGTCCACATATGGAAAGGCACCGCTGCCACCTTGAAGCCCAAACCTACCAGCAGCAAGCCCGCACCAAACGCCAGCAGCGTCAGGTTGGCACGGCCGGTATCCACTGCTGCGGCAATGCCGGAAATTTGCGTGGTCTGGGTGGCGCCATAGGTCAGGGCAATGCCATACACGAAGAAAGCCGCCGCAAACGCGCCCAACAAGAAATACTTCAAAGCAGCCTCTTCGCCAATTTCGCGCGGGCGGGCAAAAGCCGTAAGCACATACAACGGGATAGAAAGCAGTTCCAGTGCCAGGAACATCACCATCAAATCGGCGGCTTTTGCCATCAACATCATCCCTGCCACCGAGAACAGCAGCAAGGTGTAATACTCGCCGCGCACCATCTGCTGACGCTTCAGATAATCGTACGCCAGCAGAATGCCCAACGCGCCGCTCAGCGCCAGCAAGGCTTCCAAAAAGGTGGCAAAACCATCAGAGACCACCATCCCATGGAAGCCAGCCCCCACACCACCACCCTGCGCCACTGCCATCCCGAAGGCCAGCGCCAGGCCCAGCACGGCCAAAAAGGCCGTCCAGCCTTTGCGCGCCTTTGGGATGAACAAATCCACCAGCAGCAACACACTCGCCCAAATCACCAGTGCGATCTCAGGCAACAGGGTGGAAAGGTCGGAAAAGGTCATGAGTGGCCTCACAGTGAGAAGTGAACGGTGAGCGGTGAGCAGTGACGGGGCACCGAGCACTGCTCACCCCCCACCGAAAACAATCTAATGCATCGCCACGGCCGCGACCTGCAAACCATGCGCCAGTTTTTCAACCGCCGGCATCATCAGGTTGAAGAACGGCGCCGGGTGCAAGCCAATCCAGAAGATGAACACCGTCAGCACGGACAGCACGGTAATCTCGCGCCAGTTGAGGTCTTTCAGCCCCAGGTTCTTTTCCTTCACCGGGCCCAAGAAGACCTTTTGCAGCATCACCAGGATATACACCGCGGCAAGCACAATGCCAACCGCCGCGCTAATGGCAAAGAGCGGGCCAAGAATCGGCGACTGGAAAGCACCCATCAAGATGGTGAACTCACCGATAAACCCATTCAGGCCGGGCAGGCCCATGGAAGAAAGCGCCACCACCAGCGAAAAAGCGCCGTAAATCGGCATGATCTTCCACAAACCGCCAAAGGCGCTCAGGTCGCGGGTATGGGTCCGTTCGTAAATGATACCCACGATAAGGAACAAAGCGCCCGTGCTGATACCGTGGTTGATCATTTGCAAGATGCCGCCCGCGATGCCCATCGGGTTGAGGGCAAACAAGCCCAGCATCACAAAGCCCAGGTGGCTCACCGAGGTATAGGCCACCAGTTTCTTGAAATCCTTTTGGGCATAAGCCACCATCGCGCCATAGATGATGCCAATGATCGCCAGCACCGCAATCGGCACAGCAAACTTCACCGACGCTTCAGGGAACAGGGAAAGGTTGAAGCGCAGGAAACCATAAGTGCCCATTTTCAGCAGCACGCCCGCCAGAATCACAGAGCCGGCTGTCGGGGCTTCCACATGGGCATCGGGCAACCACGAGTGCAGCGGCCACATCGGCACCTTGATGGCGAAAGCCAGTGCAAAGGCGAGGAACAGCCACGACTGAAGGTGCAGCGGCAGGTTCACGCCCTTGGCCAGCAAGTCAGGCAAATAGAAAGTGCCCTGGCTCAAACCCAGCCACAAAATGGCAAGCAGCATCAGCACTGAACCTACCATCGTATAGAGCATGAACTTGATGGCCGAGTAAGTCCGCCGCGGGCCGCCCCAAATCCCGATGATGAAGTACATCGGCACCAGGCTGAATTCCCAGAACACGAAGAAAGTGAACAAATCCAGCGCCAGGAACACGCCCAACATGCCCACTTCCATCACCAGGAAGGCAATGGCGAATTCCTTCACACGGTCTTCAATCGCCGTCCACGCCGAGAAAATCGAAATCGGCGTCAGCAGGGTGGTCAACAACACCAGCAAAATGCTCAAACCGTCCACGCCCAGGGCGTAATGAATCTCGAAACCACCCGCCTTCATCCAGATTTTGTCGTACACCATCTGGAAGCCGGGGTCTTTGGCGTGGAACATGCTCAGCATCCACAGGGACACAAAGAACGACACCAGCGAAGTCACCACCGCGACCCAGCGGATGGCGTCCTTGCGTTCCCGCGGGATGAGCAAAATGATTGCCACACCCACCAGAGGGAAGAAGGTCATCAAGTTGAGCGGATTCATCAGGAAGTCCATCATGCTACCTCGCCTTTAGTAGGATTCTTCCAACGCGTAAACGCGGCGGTACAATTTTACCGCCATAACAGATAAGTGAAAATGAGCAAAACACCCACAAACACGCTCAAAGCGTAATTGCGCACAAAACCCGTTTGCCAGCGGGCGATTTTCCTGCCCACGAAGTCGGTCAACCAGGCTGTATCGTTGACGGCGGTGTCAATGAACCAGACATCAAAAGCCGCCGAGAGCCGCGAGAGGGCAATATAGGGGTTGAGCACCACAGCCCAGTACAGTTCGTCCACCCACCACTTGGCCTGCATGGCAGTGAACAGCCAGCCCAAGGGGCGTTGCAGCGGGTCAGGTTGGGCAGCGCTTTCCAGCGGGCGCTTGCCATAGAGCCACCACGCCAGCAGCAACGAAACCACCGCGATGGTCGCCGACATGCTTGCCACCAGCGGGTTGAGGCCGCCGGCTTCCACCTCGCCGAAAGTGTGTCCCAGCCATTCCGCCAGGTAGGGGTGCGGCCAGTTGAGCAAGCCACCCGCCGCCGAGAGCACAGCCAACGCCACCAGCACCGAGGTCATCGTCCACGGGCTCTCTTTCGCGTGCGCGGCCGCATGGCTGCGCGGCTTCCCGAAAAACACCAGGAAAATCTGTCGGCCGATGTAAAACGCGGTCAGGAAGGCCGCCACAACCAGTAACCAGTATACCAGAGGGAAAGCCGCCCTGGTATCGGCAATAATCTCATCTTTCGAGAAAAAGGCTGCCAGCGGCGGAATGCCTGCCAGCGTCAGACCTGCGATAAGGTACGTCCAGAAGGTCACCGGAATGACCTTCCGCAACCCGCCCATGAAGCGCATATCTTGGGGGTCAAAGTCGGGCGGGTCGTCGCTGTGATGCCCCTCGTGCCCTCCTTCTTCGGGCAAGGGGTGATGCGCCCGTTCCATCGCGATGATGACCGAGCCCGCCGCGAGGAAGAGTAATGCTTTGAAGAAAGCGTGAGCAATCAGGTGGAACATGGCTGCCACATACGCGCCCACACCCACCGCTGCCACCATAAAGCCCAGCTGCGAAATGGTGGAATACGCCAGCACTTTCTTGATATCGTTCTGCGCCACGGCAATCGTCGCGGCAAACAACGCCGTCAGCGCGCCAATCAGCGCCACCGCATGTTGTGCCGTCGGCACGAGGTCATAGAGCACGTGCGAGCGCGCCACCAAATACACACCCGCGGTCACCATCGTGGCGGCGTGGATGAGCGCCGAAACCGGGGTCGGGCCTGCCATGGCATCGGGCAGCCACACATACAGCGGAATCTGCGCCGATTTCCCCGTCACACCCAAAAGCAGCAACAGCGTGATGATCAAAATGCTCTGGGGATGGCTCTGCGCCACCGCTGGCGCTTCCGCAAACACCTTTTCGAAATTCAGAGTGCCGAAGACGGTAAACATGTAAAACATGGCCGTCATGAAGCCGAAGTCGCCAATGCGGTTGGCAATGAACGCCTTTTTGCCTGCCATCGCGTTGGCAGTGCTCAGGTTTCCCTTGGTGTCATATTCAAACCAGAAACTGATCAACAAATACGAGCACAGCCCGACGCCTTCCCACCCCACAAAGAGCATCAAATAACTATCGCCCGTGACCAAAATCATCATCGAGGCGATGAAAAGGTTGAGGAAGACGAAAAAGCGCGCGTAGCGTCCGGGGTCGCCCTTGTAGCGGACATCGTAGTGCATGTAGCCCACCGCGTAGAGGTGGATGAGCGTTCCCACGCCGGAAACCACCAGCATCATCGTCACCGCCAGGGTATCGACCCGGAACGCCCATGATACATCCACCACCGTCATCCACGAGAGGAACGGCACCGTGGCTCCCGCAGGCTGGACGCGCAAAGACAGCCACATCAGCACCGAGATCACGAAAGAAAGCCCCGAAGCCGTCACGGCTACGGCCGCCACCCCGCGCTCACCAATGCGGCGCCCAAACGCCATGTTGAACAACAACCCCAAGACAGGGAAGAACACTGCCCAGGGGACAAGGTAGAAAAACGTGCCCGAATGGTTCGTCACTTCGCTGAGAAACATGGGCTATCCCTTTAACCGGTGCAGCGTGTCAATATCAATCGACTGTTTGGTACGGAAAATCGTGACCAAAATTGCCAGGCCCACGGCCACTTCAGCAGCCGCCACCGTCATCACAAAGAACACGGCAATTTGGCCATCGACCGCACCAAACTCGGCGGCAAAAGCCACAAAAGCCAGATTAGCAGCGTTGAGCATCAACTCAATCGCCATGTAAATCACCAGGGCATTGCGGCGCACCAACACGCCCGCAACCCCAATGATGAACAACACCGCCGAAAGCGCAAGCAAATAATTTGTAGGGACCATGATCGCCTCGTTTTCTTCAACCGCCTGTCATTGCTCGCGAGTCAACACCACAGCGCCAACCGCTGCGACCAGCAAGAGCACCGAAGTCACCTCGAACGGCAGCAGGTAGCGGTTGAAAAGCAAATGGCCGATCGCCGTCGGGCTGCCCAAGCCAGCCTCAGCGCAGTTCAACGCGCCCAACCCGCCGACCTTTGCCGCAAACGCATAAATCACCTCAGCCAAAAAGAGCACCGTCAGCCCAAACGCCAACGGGCGTTGCCAACCAATGGGGCCACCTGTTTCGGTCAGTTTTTGCGGCCCCAAAATCATCACCGCGAAGAGGAAAAGCACCATAATGGCCCCCGCGTAGACCGTGACCTGAGCCAAGGCCAAAAACGGCGCGCCCAGAATCAGGTAAAGCACGGCGAGGGTCAACATCACCAGCACAAGGAAAAGCACAGCATACACCACGTTGCGGGAAAACAACATCCCCAACGCTGCGCCAATGGCAATCAGAGCCAACACCAGCAAAACAAGCAGATCAACGCTCATGGAAAACTCCACATTTCGCCATTCGCCGGTCGCGATTCATTCTCGCTTCACCACAACTTGGGGCACAGGGGGCATATCCACGCCGCCCTCGGTCTTCTGGGGGGTCGGCTTGCCACCCGGCGGCACCGGGTCGAGAAGCATCTCTTTGGTGTAAATCGCCTGCCGCCGGTCGGTGAAGCTCAATTCGTAATCGTGCTCCAGCACGATCGCCTGCGTCGGGCAGGCATCCATGCAATAGCCGCAGAAAATGCAGCGCGACATGTTAATTTCATACACCCGCGCATAACGCTCACCGGGCGAGTAGCGTTCCTCGTCGGTGTTCTCGGCGGCTTCCACAAAAATGGCGCCCGAAGGGCAGGCCGCCGCACACAGCGCACAGCCAATGCACCGCTCCAGCCCGTTATCGTAGCGTTTCAGCACGTGCCGCCCACGGAAACGCGGCCGCACTGGGCGCCGCTCTTCCGGATACTGGATGGTGACCGGCTTTTCCAGCATCTGGCTAAAGGTCGTCCAATAACCTTTGAAAATCGCCGAAATGTCTTCAAAAACAGACATGGTTGCCTCGTTGATTCGTGACTTGGTCAAGTGGTTGCCTGGTTGCTTCGCTGCCTCGTGCCCGTCTTCCAACGCCTAACCGCCCAACACCACAATGCCTATGGCAGTGAGGAACACATTGAGCAACGCCAGCGGGAAGAGCACCTTCCACCCGAAGGCCATCAGGCGGTCGTAGCGCAGGCGAGGCAAGGTTGCACGCGTCCAAATAGCGAAGAAGACCAGCGCCAAAATCTTGAGGAACATGTACACCGGCCCCAGCCAGGGGAAGGCCTCTACACCCGGGCCGTAATAGCCACCGAGGAACAGCGCCGCAATGATGGCACTCATCGCGACCACTTTAATGTACTCGGCCATGAAAAAGAGGGCAAACCGCATACCGCTATATTCGGTGTGATAGCCGCCGGTCAGTTCTTGCTCGGCTTCAGGCAGGTCAAACGGCGAGCGGTTGATTTCCGCAAACGCCGCAATCACGAAAATCACAAAACCCAGCGGCTGGTAAAGGATGTACCACACATGCTTTTGGGCTTCCACAATTTTGACCAGGCTCATCGAACCGGCCAACAGAATCGGCCCCACCAGCGCCAGCCCCAGCGCCAGTTCGTAACTCACCATCTGGGCTGCGGAACGCAAGCCACCCAGCAACGAATATTTGTTGTTGGAAGACCAGCCCGCCAACACAATGCCATACACAGCCAGCGACCCCACAGCCACAATGTAAAGGGTTGCCACGTTGATGTCGGCCAGGTAGAGATGCGCCGTCCGTCCAAAGAAGGGCACTTCCCCACCCCACGGAATCACCGCGCCGATGAGAAAGGCCGGGATGACGGTGATAATGGGGGCCAGCGTGAAGAGCACCTTGTCGGCCTTGGCCGGGATGAACTCTTCCTTGAAGATGAGTTTCACACCGTCGGCCACCGGCTGAAGCAAGCCCCACGGGCCTGCGCGATTAGGACCAATGCGCGCTTGAATGCGGGCGATTGCCTTCCGCTCATAATACGTGGCATAGGCAAAGCCCGTCAGCAGGATGAGGATGAGTATCACGGCCTTGATGGCCCAAATGCCGAACATGGATGCGGTCATGGGCAATTCCTAATTCGCAGTTCCTAATTCGCAACTCGCGATCTCCGCCACCGGTACGCCCATCGAGCGTGGCACCAACACCACGCCTTCCGGCGCCTGACGATCGAGACGCACCGTCACCGCGTACGTGCCCGCGGCAACTTTGAGGGCAGCCTGCGCGCCGTCGGCCAGGCCGCGGCGGGCAGCCTCTTCGGGGTGCAGCACCACAAACGCACCCTGGGGCAGCCGTGGCTCCAGCGTGCCCGACCGGCCTACCAGCGCCCCACGGTCATAAAGCCGCGTTACGGGCACCGCCAGCAGGGCCGCACTCGGCGCCTCGGGGGCCGCTGGCGCTTCAAGAGATGGTGTTTCGCCTTCCCGCCCGGCAGGTTTCAGCGCCACCCCCAGCCCCCGGGTGTTTTCATAAGCCGTACCGCCGTAATACAAATCGGTGCGGCGAATGAGCGGATATTGTTCGCGCACTTCGGCGAGTTTCTCGTAAGTTACGCTCGCGTAAGTCGGCACGGTTTCGGCAATCTGGTGCATGATGGCCGCTGGCGACCGGGCTTCCAGCACCACGCCCAGGCGCTCGCCGACCCTGGCGGTCACGGCGAAATCGGCCAAAAGGCCCGCGGGCGCAGGCACTGCCGGGTAAAAACGCTGGACGCGCAGTTCGCCGTTGGTGTAGGTGCCGCCGCGCTCGGTGTAAGCCAGCACCGGGAAGACCACATCGGCTTTGCGGGCCGTTTCGGTGAGGAAAAGCTCTTGCACGACGACGAAATCGGCTTCGTCCAGGGCGGCTGCCAGGGCGGGGTCGTCGCCTGCGGGGTCAGCGCCAGCCACCACCACGGCCTTCGCCGCTTTGAGGGCTGCGGCCAGATCATCCTGCGGGCGGAAGCCCATATCCCAGGCGCCCTGGTCGTTGGCACGCGGCCACACACCCACCATGCCGCTGCCAGGTTTTCCTGCATGGCCGGTTTTGACCAGCAGGTGAGCCACCGCATGCGCTAAAGCACGCGAAGCCCGCAGCCCTATGCCTTCCTGCCCGTAGAACACCACCAGCCTGTCCGCCTCAGCAACGGCTTTGACGGCCTCGCCGCCGCAATTGCAACCCTGGTCTGCCAGCCCGAGCACAATTTCGGCTTCCCGCCCGTAGCGGTAGCGCAGGGCAAACTTCGCGTAGCGTTCGGTTTTGGTAAAGCGGGGGTTGGCAACGATGAGCGTCGCGCCGCGCTCAGCCGCCTGTTTCACCCGCAGCCACCACAGCGGCGCCTCTTCCTCAAGGTCAGAAGCCACCACCACGATGGTATCGCCAGGGCCAAGGTCGGCGAGATTGCTGCCTTCGCCCAGGCCAAACTGCGCGGTCAGGTCGCCGCCCGCTATAAACGAATCCAGCGCCTTGACGCCGCCCAACGCGTCGGTAAGGCGCGCCAGGTTGAACAAATCTTCGTTGCTCAGCCGGCCGCTGGCAAGGGCAAGGAACTTCCCCCGGGCGGCCTCCAGGCCGTGAGAGGCCGCGCGCAACGCTTCGTCCCACGAAGCGGGCACCAGTTCATCATTTTTGCGCACCAGCGGCTGGGTCAGGCGCTCGGCGCTCTCGGCAAAATGATAACCGGCAAAGCGGCCTTTGTCGCAAATCCAGATTTCGTTGACCTGCTCGTTTTGCCGGGGCAGCACCCGTTTGATGACCATCTTGCCACCCGAGGCGGCTTCGCGACGGACATCGAAGGTCAAGTTGCAGCCAACCGGGCAAAGGGTGCAGATCGAAGCCGCGGGGCGCATTTCCCACGGGCGGGCGCCAAAGCGGAAGTCCACCGTGGTCAGCGCGCCCACCGGGCAAATGTCGGTGGTGTTGCCCGACCAATAGGAATCGAAGGGCGGGTCGGAGAAGGTAGCCACATCGGTGTGGTGACCGCGCTGGTAGAAAGTGAGCACGGGGTCGTCCACCACTTCGCTCTGGAAGCGGATGCAGCGGGAGCACTTGATGCAGCGTTCCCGGTCGAGGATGATGAGGTCGCCCAGCGGCACATGCTTGGGCGCGCGCTCTTTGTCTTCGTAGTAAAAGCGGCTGGTTTCCGGCCCGTAGGCCATCGTCAGGTTTTGCAGCGAGCACTCGCCGCCCTTGTCGCAGATGGGGCAATCCAACGGGTGCGAGGTCAGCAGGAATTCCAGCACAGCCTTGCGCGCTTCGGAAACCTTGTCGGTGGTGGTGCGCACCACCATGCCTTCCATGACCCGCGCGGTGCAGGCGGTTTCCAGTTTGCGCCCCCACTGAATTTTGATAGAGCCATCCTCTTCATGCAGGAACTCACCGGTGGCGCGATCGCGCATCGGCCGCCCAATTTCCACCAGGCACATGCGGCACATCCCCACCGGCTCCATCTTCGGATGGTAGCAAAACACCGGAATTTCAATGCCGGCGCGGCGGGCAGCATCGACCACCGTGAGCCCTGCAGGGACGGTAATTTGTTGGCCGTCAATGGTCAGAGTTACCGAATCCGTCATCGTTTACTCCGAAGCCTCGGCTTTTACCGCGGCGTCAAAATCTTCGCGGAAGCGTTCAATGCCGGTGACCACCGCCATTGTCGAGAAATCACCCAACGGGCAGAAGGTTTTACCCTGAATTTGCCTGGCAACGCTGTAGAGGGTTTCCACATCCTGGAGCGAGCCTTTGCCCGCAGCGATGCGCTCGGTCAGCCGCTCCATCCAATAAGTGCCTTCGCGGCAAGGGGTGCATTTGCCGCACGATTCATGGCGGAAGAAGTTGACGGTCTTCCGCACCAGCCAGGTGATGGAAACCGTTTCGTCGAGCACAATGACTGAAGCCGAGCCCAACATGCCGCCGACCTTAGGCACGCTTTCATAGTCCATGGGCGTATCGAGCACTTCGTTGGTGGCGGGCAAGAGCGAAGAGGAAGCCCCCGCGGGCATAATGGCCTTGATTTTCTTGCCGCCGATGATACCGCCGCCGTGCTCGAAAATCAGTTCGCGGAAGATGGTGCCGAGGGGCAGTTCATAGTTGCCGGGCTTGTTCACCCGCCCCGAAAGGCTGAAAACCTTGACGCCGGGGCTGCGCTCGGTGCCAAAGGTGTGATACCAATCGGCCCCGTGGGCAATGATCATCGGCACGTTGGTCAGCGTTTCGACGTTGTTGATGACCGTGGGCTTGCCGTAAAGGCCATACGTCGGCGGGAAAGGCGGGCGCAAGCGAGGCTGACCGCGCTTGCCTTCGATGGATTCCATCAGGGCGGTTTCCTCGCCGCAGATGTAAGCCCCTGCGCCCAGGTGCGTGTAAATGCGCAGGCTGTAATCGGTGCCAAAGATATGGTCGCCCAGCAGGCCCGCGGCTTCCATCTCGGCAATCTTTTGGTCAAGCCACTTGGCGACATGCCAAAACTCGCCGCGCAGGTAAACATAGGCTCGCTCAGCCCCAACCGCATACGAAGCGATGGCCACCCCCTCCAAAAACTGGAAGGGGTTGTTCTCCATAATTTCGCGGTCCTTGAATGTGCCCGGCTCCGATTCGTCGCCGTTGGCGATGACATAATGGGGCCAGTTGCGCTTGTCCATAAAGGCCCACTTCAAACCCGTGGGGAAGCCCGCACCGCCGCGGCCGCGCAACCCTGATTTCTTCACCTCTTCGGTGACTTCATCGGGCTGCATTTCGGTCACGGCCTTTCGGAAGGCCTCGAACCCGCCGTGGGCCTGATAGACCGCCAAGTCTTTGATATTCGGGATGTCGCGATGTCGCAACAAAATGTGTTCGGCCATAAATGCCTCGTTACTTGGTTACCTGGTTACCTGGTTGCCTGGTTACCTGGTTGCCTGGTTACCTGGTGGCTTGGTCGTGGTACGCCGTGGGCGTGAAATTTACGCCTTTGTGTTTTCCTTGCGCCATTGCTCGATAAGTTCCAGCGCGGCTTGAATGTCCATATCCTGATGATAAGTCAGACCATCGGGGGTTTGCACCTGGAATACCGGGGCATGGTTACAGGCAGCGAGGCACTTGACCTCTTCCACCGTCACCAGACCATCGGGGGTCGTTTCACCGATTTTGATGCCCAGGTTGTCACACAACTCGGCCACGAATTTATCGGCCCCGCGCAAGGCGCATGCCACATCGGTGCACACTTGAATGCGATATTGCCCTGCGGGTTTATCGTGGTAAAGGCTGTAAAAGCCCACCACCGCCGCCACTTCGCTGACGCTGATGCCTGCAATCTCTGCGACGTCTTCCATAGCCGCCTTGGTAATGTAGCCACCACCGTCACGCTGGGCAAGGTACAGCAGCGACATGACCGCCGAACGCTTGTGCTCCGGGGGGTACTTCGCCAAAATGGCCTGCACTTCATCGGGATACTTCTCGGCAAGGCTGCTCACCGGTCAACATCTCCCAAAACAATGTCAACGCTACCCGCAATGGCCACCAGATCGGCAATCATCGCGCCCTTTGCCATCACGGGGAGCGCCTGTAAATTAGCAAACGAAGGCGTGCGCACATGCACACGGTACGGTCGGGGCGTGCCATCGCTTTCGATGAACACGGCCAGGGTGCCGCGCGGCGATTCCACCGCAGCATAAGCCGAGCCCTTCGGCGGCGCGAACCCTTCCGTCCAGAATTTGAAGTGATGGATCAACGATTCCATGCTCACGCCGATTTCCTCGCGCGGCGGGGGCATGTAACGGCGGTCGTCGCTGCGCACCGCCCCACCGGGCAGGTTATCCAACGCCTGCTCGATGATCCGCAGCGACTGCCGCATCTCTTCCACCCGCACGAGGTAGCGGCCGTAAACATCACCGCTTTCCTGGGTGGGAATGTCAAAATCATACTGCTCGTAACCACAATACGGCCGGGCTTTGCGAGTATCGTAAGCCACCCCTGAGGCCCGCAGCATCGGCCCGGTAACGCCCCACCGCATAGCGTCTTCCCTGGAAAGCACACCAATGTGGCGCGTGCGGTCGCGATAAATCGGGTTCTTGGTCACCAGGGCTTCGTATTGCTTCAGCCGCCGCGGGAAGGCCTTGAGGAACGCTCGCACGGTTTCCTCGAAACCATCGGGCACATCGCGCCACAGCCCGCCGGGGCGAATGTACGTCGTCATCATCCGCGCCCCGGAAACCATTTCGAAAATATCGAGAATGGACTCGCGCTCTCGGAAAGTGTAAAGGAACAGCGAAGTCGCGCCGAGGTCAAGCAAGTGGGTGCCTAACCAGACCAGATGGGAAGAAATGCGCTGCAATTCGGCGAGAATAACCCGAATGGCCTGCGCCCGCGGGGGCACCTCCAGGCCGGTCAGTTTCTCCACCGCCAGGCAATAAGCCAAGTTGTTCCCGATCGGGTTGAGGTAATCCATCCGATCGGTCATGACCTCAGCCTGCCAGTAGCGCTTCGCCTCCATGTTCTTTTCGATGCCGGTGTGCAGGAAGCCAATATCGGGCACGACATTCACCACCTGCTCGCCATCCAACTCCACCAGCAAACGCAGCACACCGTGGGTGGAGGGATGCTGCGGCCCCATGTTGAGCAACACGGTCTCCCCCTTCAACGCGCGCTCAGAGACCAGATGCTGCAATTCCTCGGCAGAAATTTCAATGGGTTCGAGCATAAGAACCTCGTAGAAGGTGGGGAGGGAGTTAGGAGTTAGGAGTTAGGAACCTGACGCCTGACACCTACACCCTACCTCTTCCCCTTGACCTTGCGGCCCTGGATTTCATCGAAGTTAAAGGTAAACTGCACTTCCTCGTAGCCCAGCGGGTAATCTTTGCGCAGGGGGTGTCCTTCCCAATCGTAGGGCATAATAATGCGGCGCAAATCAGGATGCCCCGTGAAAGGAATGCCGAACAAGTCATACACCTCGCGCTCATACCAGTTTGCGCCGGGGAAAACGCCCGTAATGCTGGGCACCTCGTCGCCCTCATCCACCGCCACGCGCACCGTCAGCATGTCGGCGTGTTCGTAAGAGAAGAAGTGATATACCAGGTCAAAGCGCGGCTCGCGGCGCTGCCAGTAATCCACCGCCGTCACGTCTTCGGCCACCTGAAAGCCGAATTCATCTCGCAGGGCCGTGGCGGCCTCTACAATACGCTCACGCGGCAGCCGCACGACCACCTGCCCATTCTCATGGGCTACCTCGGTGCCCATGCGTGCGGCCAGCGTTGCAGCCACGGTTTGGATGCGCTCTTCGCTCATGCCGCCTCCTCCTCAACCACGGCCCAATCGCTCAACTTTTCGCCCCTGACCTTTTCATAGAGGGTCAACACGCCATGAATCAGCGCCTCCGGGCGCGGCGGGCAGCCAGAGACGTACACATCCACCGGGATGATCTCATCCACGCCCTGCAACACGGCGTAATTATTGAACACACCGCCACAAGAGGCACAATCGCCCATGGCAA
Source organism: Chloroflexota bacterium (assembly GCA_011322445.1). Taxonomy (NCBI): domain Bacteria; kingdom Bacillati; phylum Chloroflexota; species Chloroflexota bacterium. The sequence goes on from DRMV01000032.1 coordinate 174,374, forward strand.
TCACCCATTTGGGCTCGGGCATCTGGTCGTAAAGGCGGCGCACCACGGGGGCCATTTTGCGGCTCACCCGCCCCGCCACAATCATCAAGTCCGACTGGCGGGGGCTGGCGCGCATGAGTTCCATCCCAAAGCGGCTCATATCGTAGTGGGAAGCCTGGGCAGCCATCATCTCAATAGCACAACACGCCAGGCCAAACAACGCCGGCCACATGGAACGGGTGCGCCCCCAATTGACAGCCTGTTCCAGCGTCGTCGTCACGATGCCCAGGTCGCCCAATTTATGCTCTAATCCCATTCCAGGGCTCCTTTCTTCCAGGCGTAGATGTAGCCCACCAGCACGATGGCGATGAACACAGCCATCTCAATCAACCCAAACAGCCCCAGGCTGCGGAAGACCACCGCCCAGGGCAGGAAGAACACCACTTCAATGTCGAAGAGGATGAACAGCATCGCGACGCGATAAAAGCGAATCGGCTGGCGGCGGGTGCCTTCCCCCAGGGGTGTCATGCCCGATTCGTATGGTGAATACTTGGCGCGGTTCGGATGGCGCGGCCCAAAACTATCACCAATGACGACCACCAGCACAGCCAGCGCCGTTGCAAACAACAAAAGCAAAGCAATGGGCATGTATGCGAGCATCATAGGGACGCCTCGGTAAAAAGAAAAAGCGCGATTTCAACGCCTTGCGGTGGCGAAAGTATAGCACAGCACGAATATCCGTGTCAAATTTCACAAGAGGCGCGGGGCAAATTGGTGACAACCCTCACATCCCGGCCGTCGGCTGAGAGCCTATCCCAAAGCTTTGCAGAGATGTCACGGCAGACGAATTCCACCAAAGCATCTGCGCCGAGCCTCGCCCAAGCATTGGTGCTGAGCACAACCGAAGCCCCCTTCGCGAGAGCCCCCTTCGGTTGCCGCTCAAGAGGCTCGCGAGGGCATCACAACACAAGCCTCCGAACAGCCCTTATGGCTCGCCACGCAAGCCCTCCTCTTCCACGGCCAGGGGTTTTGCTCCCGCCTCCGCCACAAAAGCCACACCGTGCTGATGCAAAGCATCCAACACCAAATTGAGCCGCCGCCCGGCGCGGTAATCTTCCACCGCGATGACCCGCAACGCCCCCGCAATCGCACCCCACCGCTCTACCGGCAGGAAGTCGTGCAAACGGTTGGGCGTTTCGTAGAAGAATTCGTGCCGAAAAACCGTGCGCTCGTCATCCAGATCAACCGAAAGCGGGTAAATCTGGGCTTCCATCAAGTCCTGGAAGAAGTGCGTTCCCAAAGAAGGCTCAGAAGCCGGCCCAACCTTGTAGCCAGAGAGTTCAACCAGCGCCCGCGCGTTGTGAATGTCGGCATAGCCGACATAAACGCCCAAATCGGGGTTCGAGGTGCCCCACCGCCCAGGCCCCACGCAAATGAACGTTTCTTCGGCCAAAAGGCTATTGAGTTTGCCAATGGCGCGCGTCAGCAGGCGGCGGTGCTCGACGCTTCGCAAGGCAAAATAGCCCTCCGGCGGCACGAAAACCACATAACGGATGCCTTCCACCTGGCCATACGGCATCACGCTGTAGGTTTCCAGCACCACATCTTCAGGGCGCAAATTTTTGGGAATCGCCACCCGCTGGGCGCGGTAATGGCTCTGGGGACGGCACTGCAAAATGGTGATGTCCACCTCAGGGCGGGAAGCCCGCGGGTTGGCAACGTGCGCCGCAAATTCCAGGTCCACCGGCACGCCATAATGGCGTTCCAGCGTGGTGAGCATCGTGCGCATACGCTCGGCAAAGGGCGTGCGGCGCAGCCATTCGTCAAAAGTAATCACCACATCGCGCAGGCGGTCTTTGGGCACCCGCTGGGTGTGCAAGGGGGCAAGATAGCCCTGCTCATCCAACGAAGCAATCAATGGCAGTAACGGATAGCGCCCTTGCAGCACCTCGTGCACCTCAACCGTGCGGAAGTTGTTGGCTTCCAGGTCAATCAAATCGACGTAACGCTGCGAATAATAGCGGCGCGCCCTGGCAGAAGCGGTAGGCTGCAATTCCGGATGGCTCAGCGCCACCAGGCGAGGATAATCGTTCCCCACCCGGTCCACGGCTCGCGTGCCCAGCCCCCACACCAGCCGCACAAAGCCGTCTTCCTGCCGAATTTGCGCCGACCAGGGGAAAAGGTTGCGGCTGAAAGCCACCCCTGCCGCGTGGGGGAAGTAATAATGCCGGTAGGCTTCCCCTTCCACGACCTGCAAAAGCACGGCAATGCGCTCGTCGTAATCCACCAGCCCGCGCGCGCGCCGGTAGAGCAAGGGGTCGGGGCCCAAGCCGCTGGCATACACGCTGGCAATGGCCCGAATGAGCGCGTGCAGGTTTTCCTGCAAGGAACCCTGGTTGGGCAAAAAGTGGCTTTCGTATTTACCGGCAAAGGCGGTGCCGAAGTTATCTTCCAAAAGGCTGGAAGAGCGCACAATCAGGGGTTTATCGCCAACTTCCCGCAGCAGCTCCTCGAAACGCGCCCGAATATCGGGCGGGAAGTCGCCCTGCAGGTATTCCTGCCGCAACTGGGGGTACTCGGCCTGGATTTGCTCATCGGTTTTATATTTCTGCACCGCCCATTTCATCAGGTCGTTATGGGCCATGAAGGCATACATCACATCCGCACCGAGGAAGTAAGACTCGGGAATGCGAATGTGCGCCTTGAGTTCCTCATCGCCCACCGAAAGCAAAATGCGGTAGGCCAGCAACATACCGGCTGCCTTGCCACCGATTTTCCCCGGCCCGATTTTGCGGCGGCGAATGTAGTCCAGGTCTTCGACCCGCAGCCAGTGCTTCGCCAACCCCACATAGCCCAACTGGTCGCTAATCAGCGCCCGGATGAGCACCACCTTGATTTCCTGCAACCGCGCCTCGAAACGTGCGGCTTCTTCGGGCGGCATCTTTTCAATGGCAAAGGCCTCGTCAAAAAGCTGCGCCCGCGGAGCGAGTTCCAGATTGGTGCTCAGAATCTCTTCCTCGGCATCTGCGGTCGGGTTGCGCTCATTCCGCACCTCCCGCAAAATGCGGTCAAACTCGCTGAAAGGCAAATGGTAAGCAAAATAAAAGTCGGTCAGGTAGGCGCGAGCCCATTGCAGGCGCTCTTCCCACACTTCAGCAGGCTCTTCCACAAACGGGTTGCGGATGCCTTCCCGCCGCTGAGATTCGATCGCCATCTCGCGCACTTTTTCCTCGAATTCCTTTTTGGAAACCACCCCCCGACGGAACAGTTCCTTCCGCATCCGCCGCCGCACCCGCTTGCTCAGAATGGGATATTGCAGCAAAATCTGGCGGATACGCCACAATGGATCGGTCGAAGCGAAAGGCATGGTCATAGCCCCAACCTCCTGAAACCACCTGCCGATAAAACAAACCTGACAGGGGAGGCCCTGTCAGGTGTGGTGGTAAACCCCTTCATGCCGCTTACAGGTGCATTGGCATGATGATGTGGATGAAATCAGAAGCCCCCACCGGCTTCAGCACGCCCGGGCTGGCCGGTGCGGTCGTTTCCAACGCCACCTCTGGCGTGCGAATGGCCTCCAACGCCTCGCGCAAGAAGCGCACGTTGAAAGCAATCGTAATCGGTTCGCCTTCCACGGTGGCCGTCAGGGTGCTTTCGCTGGAGCCAGTGCTTTCCGAAGTCGCCGAAATGCGCAACTCGCCGGGCACTTCGCCCCCCGGCGTGATGGTGAGCCGGGTGCTTTGTGTGCCCTCGCGGGCAAAAATCTCGGCCTGCTTGCAGGCTTTCACAAACGCCGCGGTGGAAACCACCGTGCGGGTGGTGTAACGCTGGGGAATGATTTGCTCGTAGGGAGGGTATTCGCCTTCGATGAGCTGGGAAACCACCTCAACGTCGCTGCCCACCCGGAACACGACCTGCCCGCGCCCCGGCGGCGCGACCATCACCACGGCTTCCTCATCATCACGAGCCGCGCGCGCCACTTCGTTGAGCGCCCGCGCGGGGACGATGAGGGAAAGGTCGGCCCCGCCGCCGTTTTGCACGCTCAGCTTACGCACCGAAAGGCGATAGCCATCGGAAGCCGCCGCGGTCAGCGTACCGCCTTCCACCTGCAGGAAAACGCCGGTCAGCACCGGGCGGGCGTCGTCGCTGGAGGCCGCAAAGCCCACCTGCTGCACCATCTCACGGAAATCGCCCACCGAAACCATTACCCCTTCATCCAGTTCCGGCGCAGGCAAGGGCGGGAATTCATCGGCTTCAATGCAACGAATGTCGGTTTCGGAAGAGCCGCCATGCACATGCAAAGTGCGCCGGTCATCGTCGTAACTCAGCCGCAGCACATCTGCCGAGAGAATGCCGACCAAATCGGAAAAAGTGCGCGCCGGCACCGTGGTGGCACCTTCTTCCTCCACCTGGGCAGGCACCCACGCGGTGATAGCGAGTTCCAGGTCGGTGGCCGAAAGGCGTAAACGGTTCTCGTCGGTCGCCACCAACACGTTGCTCAACACCGGCAACGTGGTGCGGCTGGAAATGGCGCGCGCCACAGCCCGCAGCCCCTGCGCCAGATCTTCCCGCTTGACGATGACCTTCATGGCTACCCTCCCAAAGCAGCGTGTTGTTTTCTTCTATTGAGGTAAGTATACCATGAGAGCCTCATTTCCAGGCGTTGGTGGTATCATTACAACATGAACACCACGGCCGAACAGCCCGGCCAGACAGGGGCTGGCGCGCTTCTCCTCACCGAGCCATGAACGAGACTCCCTGGCGACTGCGGCTACGTTACGTCTTGCTATTGGTAATCGTGGCTACCGTGCCGTGCTATTGCATTGGCATCGCCGCGGCATTGAACGCGCCACCCTCTGCGGCTACGGCCACGCCGCGCCCCACCCACACGGCCACAATCACACCTGCCCTCACGGCTTCTTCCACCCCCACGCCGGGGTACTACTACCCCACCCCCGGCCCTTCCCCCACACCGCTGCCACCCACCGCGACCATCACACCCACCCTCACCCCCACGCTCACCCCAACCCCCACCCTCACCCCGA